>JAFUUG010000265.1 GCA_017483905.1 Bacillota bacterium | reverse complement strand
CTGTAAAGCACAAAGTTCACCTATCCTTATGCCTGTAGAAAGACACAATTCAAATACATATTTAAAATAATCGGAATGCTCATTGCAGTACTTTCTTATTTTATTTATCTCATTTTGAGTAAGCACTTCCGGTTCTTTTTTCTCTGATTTAGGCACAGTTATAAAATTTGTAGGATTTTTTATGCCATAAATTTTTTCAGCATACTTGAATACGGATTTAAGAACACCGACAATATTCTGTACTGTTTTACATGACAGTCCGCCTTTACCGTCTTTTCTGCCATTTTTAACTTTATCACCTACAAAACTGTTAAGATATTCGGGTGTAATGGCATCCACACGAATTCCGCCCATATAAGTGACAATGTGATTATTTATTATAAGGCAATAAGTATCATATGTAGATTTCTTTACATTAATTGAAATATTCGCAAGCCAAGCACAAGAAATATCCTTTACCGTCATTTCAACTTTTACATAATTTCTATTCTGCTCAAATGCTGTTTTGACTGATGACAATTTTTTCTTGCAATCCGTATATGTTTTTGAATATATAGATCTGTACTTTGTTTTACCGTTAGTATCAAAGCCGCATTTATATCTGCCTTCCCAGCGACCGTCTTTTCGTTTATAAATATTTTCACCTTTTCTTGACATAAGACACGCACCCTTTCAGATATTGACCAAAAAATTGACTGTATTTAAAGTCTTACCTTTCCGCAGCGTTACGTTTTGACTGCTATATACACATATAAATCAAAAGGCAACCCGAAAAGATTCGACAATAATCTTGACAATTTTACATAAAAATGCTACTATGAATACATGATTTCCGGTTCGTATAATGTGATAATCTATGAACCTTTATCAAGGATCTTCTCGTTATTACATTAAATAAGAAGCATTTTTTATCGTTTTTGATAATCCCAAAAAATAAATTTTTACATTAAATTTAAGTCAAATATTTGCATTATGGTAATATCATTAAAAAATTTGAGCATATAAAGATCAGTCAAATCTGCCGTAATCCATGTGGATGTCTTCAGCTCCTATCAATTTTAAAAGCTTACTTATCAGGGCAACCGAGTTTGTCCAGCTGAATTCCCCTTTATACGGACTGCCCGAAGGCATTTTATATGCTTGACCGCCAAATATGAACTCCATACCCTCACCAATAACACGAGGACCGATATCACCAGTATATTTGCAGCGTTCCGCCCAAAGATTCTGAATAAATTTCAGAACTTGCGGAATGTCATATGAATTCGGATATATGTATTTTTTAATAATATGCTTTACGGCATCGCTGAATTTGCTGAGTTCATCTTTATCTGCTCCGTGGCATTCCGCAAAGTAATAAAAGTATTTGTTCCAGCATTCAACAGAGCCGTTGTTATATTTACCGATAACACTATTGAATTTGTAGGCATTATCCGGATCACACATGATTTTAATACCGATATACGGCTCACCAAACGGTACTTCATCATAATTTTCCTCAGTGAATTCACCGCTCTTGTCAACACAGCAATGTAAGCCATTGTAAAAAAATTGCACACTTATTTTTTTCTTTTTTGCAAATTCCGTGCATTCATCCGCAATACGTTGATTCCGGGTTCTTACCCTGTCATTTATTGCCTCATGCCATGGCAGCTTTGTTTCCTTGACCAAGTCTAAATTTCTTTTTCTGTATCTGCGGAGAAACCCGTAAAATTCCGGGCATTTTGAATCAAAATCTCCGTTTCGTAAAGCTTCGCAAAACTTAGCCTTAAATATTTCCCTTTCCTCTTTGTTTCCGACAAAATTATCATCTATAAATTTCAGGTTCATTTTTTACCTCCGTAATAATTATTTTATGACCACGAATTTCCCATTTACGATACGAAAAACGGCAAAGAAGAATCAATCCATTCTTCCGTAGTTCATATGGATTTTTTCTGCACCGATCAATTCAAGCAGCTCAATAATTAAACCTTAGATGAGAACAAATGTAGCACTATATCACGAGAGTAGGTTAGTGCCATAATTCTTTAATTTTGTATAGTGACATTTTTTACAACCATATTTAAGAAAATTATTTACAATAGTTAAAAAATAGTGTGCATTATTCGCAAATCATAAAAAGTAGTGTTACTTTTGCTCTCATCTTAGGTTAAAGGAACAGAACCCGTCCAGCTTAATTCCCCTTGATATGGACTGCCCGGTGACATTTTATATAACTGCCCATTATATGTGAACTCCATCCCTTCACCGATAACACAAGACCCGCCGTCACCTGTATATTTACATCGCTGTGACCAGATATTTTGTATGAAACTT
>JAFUUG010000264.1 GCA_017483905.1 Bacillota bacterium | reverse complement strand
TGTTTCGTTTATGTAGGCTGTGTCTTTAAACATTTCTTCTCCGCCGACAGATGCAAGGATATTTACAGACCACGGGTCTTTCTTTTTATTTATTGTATCTGTGATATCTGTATCGGAAGTAATTGCATATCCAAGTCTGAGTCCCGGAGAAGCAAAGAATTTAGATGTACCTCTGATTATAAATATATTCTTGAAATCATCTGCAAGAGGGATAGCAGATACCTCCATATCATCATCGGAGAATTCCGCATAAGTTTCGTCTATGAGGATGCGGATATTATTACCTCTGCAAAATTCCGCTATTCTGAGAAGTTCGCTCTTTACAAGAAAACTGCCTGTAGGATTATTCGGATTGCAGATAACAAGAAGATTTGTATCCTTATCCATAGCATTGAAAAGATCGGGAATGTTCAGTCTAAAATCTTCTTCTTCACGCAAAGGGAACAATAACGGTTTTCCTCCGCAAAGTTTTATTTCACGTTCATATTCGGAATATGCAGGAGAAATTATTACGCTTTTTTTAGGACAGACTGATTTGATAAAGAGGGAAATAAGTTCTGTGGAACCGTTTCCGACGATTATATTTTCTGCCTTTGCTCCTGTATATGAGGATATGGCACTTCTCAAAGATGTATAATTTACATCGGGATAAGTGGATAACAGATCTATATTCTCTGTGATAGCTTTTTTTACTGACGGAGATATACCTATAGGGTTTACGTTGCCGCTGAAGTCGATTATTTCATCTCTCGGAATATTGTAAACACGATGGATATAGTCAAGGTCGCCGCCATGCTGATTAGTAAGTGACATCTGAAGTCATTTCCTTTCAATACAAATACTACAGTAAACGACAAAAGTGCTTGTGATTTGGACGTTTACCTACACCGACTGTATGTTTTGTACGCAGTCGTGGATATCCTTGTCAGGATCATAATAATAGAATAACATAAAACAAGATGATTTTCAAGGGGAATAGAAAGTAATTTAACAAATAAAAATTTTATGTGGATAAAATATCGGGTAAGGATAAGCAAACACAAAATTTGTGAATTTTGCTGTGAATTGTGTTGACAATTTGTAATAAAAAGGATTATAATATAAAAGTAAATTAGTTATAACTAATTGATTTTGAAGGGAGAAATTATTATGTTGAAAAATATTGTTAAAAGTACTAAGTTTATTTTCTTTGTATGCGGGGCAGCAGCGGCTGTTGTTACGGGAAAAATAATTAAATGCAAGAAGGTAAGAGATGCTGTTGTGAATTGTCTTGCTTACGGAATGAAAGTAAAACATGATGCACAGTTAGCTATGCAGAATATGAAAGAAGATGCGGAAGACGTTTATTTTGATGCGATGTCGGCTGCCGAAAATGAAGATGCCGATGTAACTGAGAACGATACTGAAAAAGAGTCTGAATAATGAGGTGAGTTTATGCGTCATAAAATTGTGTATGATAAAAAAGGACGCATGAGAGTAAGACATGGCTTATCTCTTTCATACGAACAGGCGGCGGGACTGACGACTTTTCTTCTTAATACAGATGGTGTTATTTCAGCCGAGGTGACGGCTATAAACGGTGGTATGCTTATTTATTATAAAAAGGGGTTCAGAGATAGTATACTTAAACGTATTTCGGGATTGAAGAAAAATGATATTCCAAAAGAAAACGATCCATCGGCGGAAGCAAGGGCACTTGATAAGGCTTTTAAGAAGAAAATGCTTAATGTACTGATAAGAGGTGTGGTAAGAAAGTTTCTGATACCTGCTCCGCTGAGTCATTTATTTACGCTGAAAAGAGCCGGAGGCTTTATTTCAAACGGACTGTCAAGTCTTTTTAACGGTAAGATAAATGTTGCTGTGCTCGATGCGGTATCTATTTCTTCTGCCATACTTTCGGGATCGTATTCTACCGCTAATTCAATAATGATGCTTTTGAGTATTTCCGAATTACTGGAGGAATATACGCATAAAAAGGCAAAAGCTACACTTGCAAAGAGTATATCTATGAATGTGGATAAGGTATGGCTTGTAACGGAGAACGGAGATATCAGCATACCCGGCATTCAGCTTAAAAAGGGCGATAATATCCGTGTGAGAGCAGGCTCGATGATACCTGTTGACGGTGAAGTATACGAGGGTGAGGCGACTGTAAATGAATCTTCGATGACAGGTGAACCGCTTCCGGTACTTCGCAGTGTGGGTTCGAGTGTTTATGCGGGAACAGCTATAGATGAGGGAAGTATAGTTATAACTGTCAGAAACCTGCCGGATGAATCCCGTATGCAGAAGATAGCCGATATGATAGATGAATCCGAGAATCTTAAAGCAAGCGTACAGAGCAAAGCAGAGAAGCTCGCAGATGCGATAGTGCCATACAGCCTTATGACGGCGATAGGTACATATATTTTTACTCAGAATGTGCAAAAGGCACTCTCTGTGCTTATGGTCGATTATTCATGTGCAATAAAATTATCCTCTCCAATATGTGTGATATCTGCAATGAGAGAGGCTGTAACGCATAATCTTATGATAAAAGGCGGAAAGCACCTTGAAAGCTATGCAAAAGCAGATACGATAGTATTCGATAAGACAGGTACACTTACAAGAACTTGTCCTCAGGTGGAGAAGATATTCGCTTTTAACGGGTATAGCGAAAATGAGGTGCTTAAAATATCAGCCTGTATTGAAGAACATTTCCCTCACAGCATAGCGAGAGCTGTCGTAAGAAAAGCGGAAGAAATGCAGCTTAATCATGAGGAAGAACACGCAGATGTTGAATATGTGGTCGCACATGGTATAGCAACTATATTAAACGGTGAAAGAACACTGATAGGAAGTGCGCATTTCCTCTTTGAAGATGAGGGGATAGAGATAGATGATGATATAAGAAAAACCATAAAGGAAGCTGAGGGCGGCTGTTCGGCACTATATCTTTCGATAGGAAAAAAACTTGTGGGAATGATATGTATAAACGATCCTGTAAGAAGTGAAGCCGCAGATGTTATAGAAAAGCTGAAAGAAAACGGCTTTAAAAAGGTTATTATGATAACGGGTGACAGCGAAGCTGCTGCAAAAAATGCCTGTGAAAAGCTTGGTATTGACGAATATTATGCACAAGTCCTGCCGGAAAATAAAGCTGAGCTTGTGACAAAGCTAAAACAAAACGGGCATACGGTAGTTATGGTGGGAGATGGAATAAATGACTCGCCTGCGCTTGCTGCCGCAGATGTTTCGGTCGCAATGAGGTCTGCTTCGGATATTGCAAGAGAGGTTGCGGATATAACACTGCTTTCGGAAGACCTTATGTCGCTGATAACTTTAAGAGAATTAAGTGATAAGCTATTTGAGAGAATAAATGAAAATCACAGATTTATAGTTGGATTTAATACAATGCTTATAATAGGAGGAATAACAGGTGTACTTACTCCTGCTGCCTCGGCATTACTGCATAATGTATCAACAACGTGCATAAGCGGACTTAGTACAAGACCTTGTTTGATAAGGTGAAGTACAACATAATAAAACAGGGGTGTGAAAAATAAGATTTTTTCATACATCTATAATTTTATTGAAAGTATGATAAATAGAGAACAAAGAAGGTTGATACGGATATTTCCCATATCAACCTTTTATAAAATATTATTCAAATTATTTATTAATAGCTTTAAGTATCAAAGCTGAGTCGTTTGCAGTCAGCATATTATCATTATCCATATCAACGATTTGCATATAATCATTTAGCTTATTTTTGACAGGAAGAATTGAATGATCATTTGTGATAACGCTCTGATATATTAATATTGCATCGTTTTCGGTCACTATTCCGTTACAGTTTGCATCGCCGAGAGGATAAGTATTTTCTGATGAAGATACCCATTTTGCAAAAAGTTCTGCATTATCGGTTATAGGTGCATCTAAATCAAATTCTTGTGTACAGTCGCTGTCGGTAAACCAACCGTAAAATACATATCCGTCTATATTTGGGATAGTCGGTTTAATGGCTTTATTTCCGTGAGATACGGTTTGCGGAGCGGGATTTTCACCGTGTCCGTTCATATCAAAGGAAACGGTATATGTTTCCAAGGTCCACTTTTCGTAAATTAATGTATCAGCCATTATCGGTTGGTCAAAATCAAATTCCACCGAAAAAGACCAATCGGTAAACCAACCGCCGAAGATGTGTCCTTTTTCAGGTATTACATCATATTTCGGCATTTTGTCGCCTTTTAATACATATTCGAGGATGCCTTCATGTTCACTTCTGAGATACCAACATTCACAAACGGGATATATGAGTTCTGCGTCATCAAGAGTCAGCATATCATCATAATTCATATCGGCTATTTTGATTTGGTCTTCGTTAAAATCGTGTATGCCGTTTAAATAATCCAAATAAATTTTGGCATCGGCTTTTTCAACTATTCCATTGAAGTCAAGGTCGCCTTGCTTATAAACAACCGTCAGAAGAATTATATCGGAAGATGCAGGCTCACCGTTTAAATCAGTACCAACTGCGTAGATCTTAATGAGTTTGTTTGGTTTGAGTATATCGTTATACGGTTCTTTATAAGGATTTAATGTAAGGCTGTTTGTATATTGGTCAAGATTTTGGGTTGCGAATTTTTGCTGTCCGTCAAGGGGATATTCTATTGTGCAGTTGATTTCTTTTTTCGGGTCTAAGGAATCAAATGTCACGGAAATTTCATTCCCGTAGAATACCGTCTTTGGTATTACATTACCGCCGTTTGTTGAAACAGTTATATTATTATTGATTTTTTCCCACTTTGCATAAATTACAGTACTAGAGGTTATCGGTGTATTAAAGTTAAATTTGGTTGTTAAAGATTTATCGCTGTACCAGCCGCCGAAAAAATATTCGCCCCAGTTATTTGGTAAAGTAGGCTCTACAGCGGTTTTGTTATATTCAACAAACTGTACATCGGGTTCATAAAGAGGACATTCGCCGAGAGAAAATTCAACCATAAATGTTTGTAGAGTCCATTGTGCTACCCAAGTGCCGCTTTCGGTAACGGTAGTATAATAACCTTGCTTATATAGTGTATCCTTGTATTTCCAACCGCTTAATTGCATATGTTCGGGCACAGTACCGACAAAATACGGAATCTTAAATTCTTCACCGTCATTTACTTCAAATTGTGTTTTCATAGTTGAAGAAGGTGTTACGCCGTTACAGTCCAAAGTAATCAAATATTTAAAACAAACAAGAAAAGGCTCACTTTCTATGTAATTTTGGCTGTCATAATATGCTCTTATTTTGTATTTAGGCTCACCGTCGGATTTATCACGGGGAGGAAGCTCAAAAGAAGATGCTGTGGTTGAAATATTTATCGGAGATTCATCGTCATATATAGCCTGTAATTTTTTTGGAGTGAAGTTTATTTTCCAGTTTACTTCGGCTGAGGTTATACCATATTGCTTTTTATCGGGCTGAATCAAAAATACGGGTTCATCG
>JAFUUG010000016.1 GCA_017483905.1 Bacillota bacterium | reverse complement strand
TCACTTTATCCTGATATTGAAGTTTTCCGCTTGACAGATCATAACTGTATACCGAACCTACATTCCAAGACGAATTTGCCTTTATTTTCGGACCCGAAACAGTAGTATATGCCGAAGAATACTGAACAACTATTCCTATATCCTGTCCCTTAAACTGCTCAACAGCCGAAAGAATATCGGCACCGGTCGCAGATTTGCTGTCATAAGGCGAATATATCTTTTCGCTCAGACTTGCTGTTTGTGCTGCCATAGTATCCTGTGAATTTTCCGCCGCAGAATAGCCCATATAAAGAAATGACATAACAATGCCGATGATAAGCACAAGAATAATTGCTGCAACAGCGGTTTTTACGCCTGTAGTCCATTCTTCCATTTGCTTTCCTCCAAACATAAAGGCGGAAAAGACCTGAGATCCCTTCCGCCCAAATTTATTGTCTGACTACGATCAAGCCTGCTGCTTCATCCAGATACCGATTATAACATCGTTATTATCGTATACAAGCACAGAATCGTAGTTAGCTGCGGAATTGATATACGCATTGGAAGCTTTCTTTTTGCTGTAAGCCGTATTATCCATACGGTTATCCGATGACATAAGGGTTTGTCCCGTTATGCTCGTTCCTACCGCCGTCCAGAGTGATGAACCGACATTTGAAGCGTTGTTTCCGCTTACTGTTAAGTCTGCCGATCCAACACCGTCTATCACTGTTCCGTAATTGATAATGCTGCTGTTTGCCGTTTCCACTACTACAGCAACATCCTGATTTTTGAACTGCGATATTGCGGAAGCAACCTGTGCACCGTTAAGCTCTGTTCCGTCATACGGATCAAATGCCTTGTTATCCATTGAGGATAACTGCCCCGCTAACTGATCCTGTGATGTGTCATTTGCATTTGTTGCCATATAGACAAATCCAAATACAAGTCCGATAATTACCAATATTACAATAGCTGCTATGGCGTTTTTCACGCCGGAGGTCCATTCTTCCATAGATTACACCTCAAAATAATTATAAATGACTGAATTTAAGTCCTATGACAGCTCCGCTTTCGTTTTTAAGAAGAAAGGCTTCAAACCTTGCCGCCGGGTTTATATAACCTGCTTGGTCGGCTGAATTGTTTACTTTGAGCGAAGATGTCATATCATTTAAAGCTGCTGTATCGGGAAGGTCACCTGATAAATATTTACCGCTGTTATCCCACAGACTGTCATCTATACCTTTGTTAAATGCCATACAATACGAAGCATCGCTCGGATATTTTACAAGAATACATATATCTTTGTAAAATCCTATTGCATTTATTACATCATTTCCGCTCACGATCGTATTATCATATTTAACAAATTCGGTGTCTTTATAAGACGAAACGGCTGTATTTATTTTATCCGTTCCGTCATCTATGTGCATCATGGAGTTATAAATCACCCCGAATACAAGGGCAATTATAATAACAAGTATAACTGCCGCTATTCCTGTTTTTACTCCGGTAGTCCATTCCTGCAATCAACATTCCTCCGAAGCTCAAGCCCTTATCGGATAGACATAATCAACTATCAGTTCCGTTGTTACTCTCTTTTTATCCTCACGATAAAGAAACTCTCTTGACACAAGTCTGCCCGATATTTCGGCTATTTCATTAAGCTCCAAGCCATTTAACGCTTCTGCCGCCGTATTATGACCTATGCAGTGTACCGGTACATATCTCCCTTCGGTGTTTATAGATACCGATACTCTCTGCACAGCCGTTCCCGATGCGGTAAAACCAAGCTTGTCTTTTCTGAAAACTCTGCCTGTTACGGATACGGTATTGTTTTTAAGATCAAAGCTATCAAAGCTGCTCTTAAAAAGAGAAATTACAACTATATATGTTTGAAGACCGGCTTCCTTTTCGTCATAAGTTGTCACCGTACCCGTTATCTCGACAACATCTCCGACTTCGGGCTGATAAGGATAATTGCACTGAACAAGTACATTTACCTTATTCTCTTTTCTGCCGCTGTGAGGAAGGTTCACCTCAAACTTATTGTACTTTTCATCAAAACCGTACTTTCCGTAAATTTCTGTGATCTCTGCACGCATTAATTTTCACTCCGTTATATTAGACCCGAACCGCCCAGCAGTCCGCCTAATTCTTTTATTCCGATAATTGCTATCGGTGCCACGAAATAAAGACAAATAGCTGCTCCCCGTGGTGCAGTCGCAACTATTGACATTATCTGTCGTTTCTTAAGTATAGATTCTTCCTGTGACATTTCCCTCATTCTGAGTAAATGTTCACGCTCTATAATAAGGTCTGAAAAAGCCTCAGCTATCGATATCTGAGATACCGTAAGCATAAGCTTGTCTATAAGCCTCTTGAAATCAGGTAATCCCGCTTTGTATTTAAGCTCACGCAATGCCCTGTAATCATCCGCAGGATATGCATGATAAGCGTCTATAAGGATAGGTCTGAATACCCGACTGTGCTTTCCGAGCCAGTCAAGCAGATCAAGAGTATCTATTGAGGTGTTCATCATAATGGCGATCACCGTCTGTAATTGAAGGCAATCTTCTTCGCTTTCAGCTTTTATGAGCATCGTCCTGAATTTAAGTATCATTTCGGGTATTCTCCAAGCTATAAAGCTCAATACCATACACAACAGAAGATACTCCCATTTGAAATAAAGCTCGGAAAGTGCCTTTTCTTTTTCCCGTATTCTATCCACCTGATCCTGAATACGATTTGATTTTATATTCGGGTAATTTTCACCCACAAACTCCGCAAGATCTTCGTCGCTCATCGGAGGCATGGAAAAATATTTTCTATCCATTTCCTTTAATATTGCGATCTCTTCCGGTGTTAAGTCATTACCCGAAATAAGCCCCGCATTATCAACATTGTTCCATACATTGAAATATCCTATGATAAGCGAGGATATTATCACAACAAGAGAAGCAACAAATGTTCCTATGCAAAAATAAGCTTTTCGCAAATAAACATAGTCAATATTAAGTCTTGACATAGATGTTTTCAAAAGCTTTATAACACGCTCAAAAGATTTACCGCTGTTCGGGCGTATCATAGCAACAAATCTTCTCACCCTCTTGCTTTTCATAAGCCTTTTATCAAATGCACTTCTGTCATCGTACTTTATAGCAACAGCTGCAGTTGCCGCAAGAATGACCTTATATGCAGTCATTGACAATATAAGTATAATAATTACAAATATAAATCCAAGCTGACCGTCATATATCGCTCTTGTTCCCGGTATCTTATTTACGAAAAACCATCTTAATGCAGGAAGTGCCGCAATAGGTACTATAGGCAAAAATTCAAGACTTTTGAATTTCGATCTTTTGAGTGCTATCCCTCTTATCTCCAGTTTAACCTCGTCTGCTATCATACCAAGTGCAGTAACGAAATTTGAAGAACCGTCGGCAAGCGTTGTATCGCCCGTATTATCAACGGCATAGCACACACCCGCCAGTGTTTGCAATGTTTTAAGCGGACAGCTTTCGTAAAACTCATTCAGATTATCCTGAACATTCGGTGAAGTCAGAACGGTATATATTTCATCTATAGGCTTTTTTATGAGCTTACCGCATTCACAGCTTGCAAGTGCATCGGGAATAGAACGAAGCCTTATATATTCCTGTCTTAAACTCGACAGCATCTCGCTCTCCTCAAAAAGCAGCTTAGAGTGCATTGCCGTAAGCTTTTTGTCTATCAATGAATCTTTCAATATATTTGCAAATATAACGCAAAGCAGAATAATTATTATGTTTCTGAACATAAGTGCCAAAACTATTATGATACCAAGAAACATAAAATTGCTCAAAAACCATAATTGAACACTTAACCGCCTTATATCCACATCGGCAAATACAGAAAGTTCGGCTATACCGTTATGAATTTTTGCAAGTGACTGTCTTAATATGGGATTGGAATTTATTATCGAATACCACTTCAAATAAGTAGACAGCTTTATAAATCCCGGTTCCCTTATTTTGTTCTTGCTTGAATGAGTGTGCGATCTTTTCGTTAGCGACCGCATTATGAAAAATATCGCTACAGCCGACAATACAAGCAAAAACAGCATAATAAATATCATTTTATTATCCAAGCCGACACCTCCGTTTTTAAGAAGGCATCTTAAGTACATCTGTAAGATTTTTGCTCAGAATAATGTTATACTTTTCCAAGAACACATTTATATCGCCCTTTGGCATTATTTTATCTTCACAAAGATCCATATCCACTCCATCGGCAGAAAACTTTACGGGCTTACCGTCCGATACAGTTATTACCGCCGCATTATTCGGCACATATTTATTGTTGTCGGAATATCCGGCATAAATAAATTTAGCCGATTTAGGTATGTTTTTGTAGTTCTTAACTCCAAAAAGCGGTACTGCGATCTTTCTGTCGCTCATTTCGTCACCGCTTATAAGTCTTTTTGCATAAAACTCCGTTATAAGCGAAAAATCGGTTCCGACAAAATGAGAATTATCGTTTTTGCTGAGTGTAAGAATGTTCGCATTTGTTGCCGCCAAGTAATCAATAACATTTGATGTCGGCTTATTTCCGCTGTTTGAAACAAAAGTAACATTTACTCCGTTTTTTGCAAGGCACGCTATAAACTCATCAACTATCGTCGAAGAGCCTTTCAATATCTCATTTTCGAGATCAAAAAACTGTTTCATAAGACTTCTCGATGCAGTTTTTGTTATAGCCGATAAGTGATTCAAAAGCTCCTCCGGAATATAGCTGCGGCTGATCTTCTCGTCACCATACAATATTTCCGATACATTGAAATTTTCGTCAATAACCGCTGTTACATCAAATAAGCTCATATATACATACTGATAAGGCAGCAAAATACAATGATTTACGCTTTGCCTTATGTACAGATTACAGCCTGCATCTCCTATGCAGTAGTAGCCGTACTCAGGCTTTATTGACTGAAATATCCTATCGGGAAATTTCTCTTTGATACTTGCATCAATTATACGAGAAACGATAGGTTTTTGCTTTGAGGTTTGTTCCATTATCATTTTTATTACTTTCTCAAAACAAGCCTAGTTCTGCACACTATAAACAACGGATGCCTTCTTTCTTATAAGAAATTTGAGCAGTTTATTCATTTTTCCCTCCAATCAAGTCTGCAAAGCATAAGCTTCAAACTTTGCAGACTTATTCCTTAACTAATGATATTCGTACTCCGCTAACGCTACGTACTCATTAACTAACTGAATTGCATACGCAATTCAACACTCTTGCAGAGTGTCAAGTAAATTTCATTACTTAAAAGAAATGAAATTTACTTGGTTAGTTAAAATAGTGATATTTGATAAAGTCCTTAAAATTTTGAAGCTCCGCTTCGGGAATGCAGTTAAGCATATGCAAAAGCAGTCTCTCGCTCGGAGGATCTACGGCTTTATAGGTATCCGTTTTCTTGTCATAGACTATCAGATCTTTCGTTATAAATGTCTTTCTGTCGGTAGTTCTTGTGTAATACTCTTTTTCTACAACAGACTTGCTCCATTCAAGATTTTTCTTATCAAGTTCAGGGTATGGTATA
>JAFUUG010000263.1 GCA_017483905.1 Bacillota bacterium | reverse complement strand
CCCAAATCATAACCCTGCTTCCGCAAGTCTGTTATACGAGATAAAGAAAGCAGGCATTGAGATAACTTTCAACGATTTTGATTTGGAGAAACCGCTTGGTTACACCGACAGAAACGTAAGATACACCTACAAAATACAAAATGGTGAGGGTGAATACGGCGAAGAGACGGAAGGTACATTACAGATAGACGAAAACCTTACATCTGACTATGTGCTTACGACCGACGACCTGAACGACCTGACGGATATTTATGCTGTAAAGAACTACGAGTATTCGTTGGGTGAAAACTATACGGTTCATATAATCAATGAAAATTTGACAGCTGAGTTTGTAAACAGCGACCTTGATGTGATATATTCGGCTAAGACTTATGAGGATCCCGAGGTGATAATAAAAGACTCCGCCGGCAGAACAATAACAGATGCCTATGTTGTTTACGACTATTATGAGGGAACTCTCGACGAAAGCGGCAAATATAACTTTGAGCGTCTGTTTTCAAAAGACAAGCCGGTGAACATAGGTCACTACAAGGTGTATGTATCGGCAGAATATAACGGTACGCCTAACCCAAATATACTCTATAAGGAATTTGACATAAAGCCTGCCGATATAAATGTCACATTTGAAGATGCCGACCTTGTTAAGCCTGTCGGCTATAAAGACGGCACTATTGAGTATACCTATACCATCTCGTCGGATAAAGACGAAAACGGTGAACTTATCGAACACGAGGGCAGTATAGTTATACCTTTGGGACAGACCGAGACCTATACTATTACAGCAGATGATTTTGCCGATATTGCCGAAATGATCAACAGCGACAATTACAAATTTATATTAGGAGAATATAAGGTTTATTTCTCTACGGCAAAACCGGTATCGGCAAGTGCAAAAACCTCGTTCGTAAACGCGGATGAGCCTTATGTAACTCCCGAAATAACCATTCTTGACGAAAACGGCGATGTTTATAACGGCGAATATACACTTGTAGGTACCGACGAGACAAACAAGGCAGGTGTTTACTCCGAAACTGTTATTGTAATGTACAACGGCGAGCCGATCAGCTTTGATTTCGACTGGATAGTAACACTCAAAGGCGATGTGAACCTTGACGGCAAAGTTGATGACACGGATGCCGCACTTGCGCTTAGATATATCAGCACAGGCAAGACATTTGCAAACTTCAAAACAGCAGACGATAACGCAAGAGCAATGGCAGCTGCAAACGCAGACGATACCAACGAAGATATCGATATGCTTGATGTAATTGCAATACTTAACAACAAAACCGAAAATCAATGATTGACGGGTATGCAGCATAGTACCGAAAGCATTATTGTAATGTACAATAATATGCTGTCAATTTACAACAAACGATAGTTTTTAGTTTCCACACCCGCTTTAAAAACGGGGGTGGTTGCTTAGCTGTTCAAAATAATAAAATGAATTTCAAACTTAGCGGAAGGAGAAAAGGTAAGGTCATAAATTATGGCAATCATACCTAATAAAAATATGAAACTTGCTTTGTTTAGTACAAAGCCCTATGAGCAGGCAGTGTTTAAACCTTATGAAAAAGATTTCGGGATACAGTTTAGATATTTCAACAGACATCTTACGGAGGATACTGCGGTTTATTCCTACGGATGTGATGCAGTATGTGCATTTGTAAATGATACTGTAAATGCAACTGTTATAGATGAACTTGTTCAATGCGGCGTGAAGGTATTGGCTCTCAGATGTGCAGGATACAATAATGTAGACCTTGAATATGCAAAAGGCAAACTTACAGTCGTTAGAGTACCTGCCTATTCTCCCTATGCAGTTGCAGAGCACGCGGCATCATTGCTCTTGACGGCGGTAAGGCACATACATAAGGCATATATTCGTACAAGAGAATTTAATTTTTCCCTTAACGGACTTGTTGGCTTTGATTTGCACGGAAAGACGGTAGGTATAATCGGCGAGGGTAAAATAGGTCAGATATTTATGAATATATGCAGGGGTTTTGGTATGAAGCTTCTTGTGAACACAAACCACCCAAGGGGTGCAGAAGATGTGGAGTATGTTTCTGTTGATGAAATATGCAGACGCAGTGATATAATATCTCTTCACTGCCCACTGTTTCCCGAAACCATGCACCTGATAAATGCCGAAAGAATAGCTATGATGAAAGACGGCGTTGTTATAGTGAATATTTCAAGAGGCGCACTTATAGATTCCAATGCACTTATAGATGGACTGAAATCCCGTAAGATCGCCGCTGCCGCCCTTGATGTGTACGAAGACGAAGGAGCATTGTTCTATGAGGACTACTCCGAGGATATAGTGCTTGATGATACTATCGCAAGGCTTATAAGTATGCCCAATGTAATAGTAACATCGCATCAGGGATTTTTGACAAGGGATGCCCTCGAAAGCATTGCAAAGACTACAGTGGAGAATCTTAAAGCGTTTGAACGCGGAGAAAAGAGCGGAAACGAACTGGTTTGAAAGTGTTTTAAGAATACAGAATATAATAAAATATGAAATCATGAGGGTGTCGCATTAAGCTCCACCCTCTGGCAAAAAACAGGTTTTTTGCCAATTAGCAGACTTGTCTGCGTGCCTTGCTTCGCTGCGACACTTGCAAGTCTGTAAGGTT
>JAFUUG010000015.1 GCA_017483905.1 Bacillota bacterium | reverse complement strand
CAAGTTTATAATCCGTAGTAAATGACGGACGATTTTTTATTTTTGCGGCAGAAGAAAGGTCAATGCTTCCGTTTGTTTCGATCTCGACGGATATATCATCAAGGGCTGCAAGTTTTTCGAGAAGACAGATAATATCATCTTGTATCATTGGTTCGCCGCCTGTAAGGGTGACGTTTTTTATGCCTGTTGATATTATATAGGATATTATTTCCTCATCAGTCATTATGTCGTAAGGAGAGGAAGGCATATTTGCCCATTTTGTATCACAATAATCGCAGGCAAGATTGCAGCCGTTAAATCTTATGAATACGGCAAGCTCTCCGGCTTTCTGTCCCTCGCCATTGATACTGATGAATTTTTCGGCTATTTTATAATTCATTATATGTTCTCCTCATATACAGCACAATTATTTTCTGTTTCGTATACCGTTACTCTTTTTACGTTATAGCTGTGCTCTTTCAATTTATCGAAAAAAAACTTAGCAAAACATTCGGCAGTCGGTCTGAAATCAACTTGTGTTATTTTGAAGTTTTCTTCTGTAAGTGCCGAGAGCGTTTTTTCTTTAAGGGAATTTCTTTCGATTATGAGAGTATGGTCAAATTCATCGGTTAATTCTCGCAGATCTTTTTTTACTGTTGCAAAATCAACGACCATTCCTCTTTGCTGACCGTCATTACAGAGCGTTTCCGAAAAGACTTCTACAGCTATTTTCCACCTGTGACCGTGTATATTACTGCATTTTCCGCTGTAACCTTTGAGAAAATGAGCACTGTCAAACCCGGCGGTTACTTTTAGTATGTACATATTCTCCTCCCAATAATAAGAACCACAGCTTAAAGCTATGGCTAAAACTTAGAAAACAATCAATTTATTCTTTATTATATCATTATTGGGAGGTAATGTAAAGCGGATATGTTGAATTTTCTTAAAAACTGTTGCAATTGTTTTATTTATTTGATATAATTTAATAGGTACAGGAAAAAATTCAAAAACTTTCATTTTCATTTTTTGGAATGGGGGTATGTATATAAATGACAGAGAGAGAACTCAGAAAAATCAGACTGAAAAATGATTACGAAGAAATGAAGAAAATAAGAAGTGACGTTATAAAATGGCGTGTACTTAAAGGTGAGGAGCCTTATGCCGAGGTATACGAGGTTACTCTCAATATAAGAACCATTATAGGAATACAGGACGGCAAGCCTGTTTACAGGGATAAAAGCGTGGTAAAGATAGAACTTCCGGAAACTTACCCTTTTGAACAGCCACATGCCTATATGGTGACTATGCCGCAGCCGTTTCATCCGAATTGGTATGTAAGCGGTAAATGGTGTTTCGGATTCTGGGATATAAGCGAATCGCTTATGAGTTATGTGTATCGTATGGCTAAAACGGTGCAGTTTCAGCCTGAATATACGAATCCGCAAAGTCCTGCAAATCATGATGCGCTGCCATGGTGGTTTGCAAATGAAAAGAGTGAATATGTTCCTTGCGATAAGCAGGATATAGTATTTTTTAATAAAGAGAAAAAAATCAATATTTTTTCAAAATAAAAAATTATTTATTTCAGGAGGAAATTAAAATGGCAAAAATGACGGTATCTGTAGTACATCCATCATCGGGTAATTCGGTAGAGGTAGAACTTGATTCTGAGGTTATATTACATAATGTTATATTCCAGCTCAGAGAAGAGGGATTCCTCAAGGCAGGAAATTACGGTGCGGCTTTAAAGACTTCAAACGGTAATGTGGCTCTTGATAACGAAAAGTCACTTTCTGCAAACGGAGTTACAAATTATGCAAAAATACTAATAACAAATGCTACTCAGGCAGGCTGATAAATATGGATAAAATCAAGATAATAAGTTCCCACATAGCAGAAGAATCTCCTGTTGACAGACAGGAGAGGATCTCATGGTGGCGGCAGGATATTCTGAGAAAAGCTAAGATCCTTGTTGTCGGAGCAGGTGCAACGGGCAATGAGGTGATCAAAAATCTTGCGTTGCTTGGTGTGGGAAATGTCTTTATATGCGATATGGATCGGATAGATACATCCAATCTCAGCCGTACAGTTCTTTTTTCAAAAGATGATGTGGGAAAGAAAAAAGCAAAGACGGCGGCGGAGAGAGCGGCTGAAATGTCGGTCTATCCCGATTTCAAGGTCGATTATTTTGACGGTGATGTTGTTTATGAACTTGGTGATGGTGTATTCAGGCAATTTGATGTTGTGATAGGCTGCCTTGATAATCTGAATACAAGACTCAGCGTAAACAAAAGATGCTGTCTGCTGCAAAAACCTTATGTTGATGCAGGTATAAGCGAGCTTGCGTGCAGCCTTAATGTATTTCATTATCCTCATTCGAGCTGCTATGCCTGTGGAGTTTCTTCTCGTGATGTAGCGGAGGAGAGAAGAATAAGATATTCGTGCGATGTATTCAAAAAACGTGCGATAGAAGAAGAAAAGGTGCCTACTGTGCAGATCTCGTCGGCTATAGTTGCGGCACTTGCTGTTCAGGAGGCTGTAAAGATACTTCATAAAGATGTGCTTGAAACGGAGGTCTGTTTTGGCAAGAGGTATTTTTTCCAGGGAATAAACAATAACTTTATAGATATGATCGTTCCGAAAAAAGAAGAATGTTTGTATCATAACAGTTATGGAGATATTATTGAAACTGAATTTACAAATAAAGTCAGACTGCGTGATTTTCTTGAATATGTTAAAGAAAAGAACGGTGAAGAATATACACTTGAAGTCGGATCTGAATTGAAGTTTGTCATATCGGCAAATTGCAGAAGCTGCAATAAGGAAATAAAATTTTATAAACCTGCACAC
Source organism: Bacillota bacterium (assembly GCA_017483905.1). Classification (GTDB taxonomy): domain Bacteria; phylum Bacillota; class Clostridia; order Lachnospirales; family CAG-274; genus RGIG4831. Next base: position 3,478 of record JAFUUG010000015.1, on the reverse strand, counting down.
CGTATCTATGAAGAAGATGTATACTGTGAAGAATGTCAGAAAGCAGGGAAAACGACAAACGGATATACGGATTACAAATATGTTCTTGACTTCTGCCATGATATGGAGGAGAAAGATATATTGGATATGACGCTTGAAGAGATAGGGATACCGAAACTGCATATATTATCACTCAGAAATAAAGATGATAAATATATATTTTATGAGCTTTCGGGAGATATAAAAAATGTTATGCCCAATATATACTGATTGAGATATGGAAAATGAGTATGTATTAAAAAGCAGCGACGATTGGTTTATAAAACAAAAGAGAAAAGACCTTTTTACACAGGAATATTTTAAAGAAGGGGACAGTATTGTTCTCTGCGCGCAATGCAGAACGGTAATGTTGAGCGATGCGTGGAAATATTACGGAAACCGATGCCTTAACTGCAAGCATGACCATACAGTGCCTTTTTCAAAAGAAAATTGTGAATACTACAAGGGTGGAGATTCTAACATAAATATAATAGGGAATGTCATAAAAGAGGAAGAAGACGAAGTATTACAGGAGCTTGTTTCAAGCGAAGAACTTGAAAATATGGATAAAAGATTTGTCCTCTTTATGAGTATTTACAATGTCAGCAAGGATTTTATCGCAAGAAATGAGAAAAATCTTCACAGACTGCATATATTTACAATGATCTGTGCTATAGTGCTTACTATAGGAAGTATCGGATTTACTGTTGTTAAATATGAAGATGTGAAAGAAAAGTACAGTATGACGATGTCACAAAGCGACAAAGCGACTGATATAAAAAGGGCAAGGGAAAATATAAGTCATGCGGAGGATAAGCTGACAGCCTGCAAGGAATCATTTATGGAACATTCGGAAGAGGTGATAGATAAAAATATTGACCTTGCAAAGAAAAATATAGGATTCGTTGAAAATTTCTTTGAAAGAACATGGGACTTTTTAAAGGAATGTATAAACAAGCCTGTCGAATTTTTTCAAAGTCTTATGTATCATAAATGATCGTTGAATCGGGTTGAATTGAATAAAGAAAGGAAATGCAGAAGATGTTTTTATATATTTTTGCAGGTTTATTTTTGGTGATAGGTGCGGTATCGCTTATTGTATCGCTTGTCACTTCCAACTATGATAATAAGAGGGAATGTCGGAGTACATTCAGATATGCTTTTATAGCATCTCTTTTGTTATGGTACATTGGTTGGATCGTTTCATGATCCGTCTGAAAGGGTCGTGTTATAATGGATAAAAGAATAAAGATCATAAAATATAATAATGTTGTAAAAACGGTATCATCGGATTATATAGAGGAAAAATACAAAAGAAAATCTAAGTATATGTCGAATAACTTTATTGAAGGTGACAGGAGATACAGACTTGTTATACTCAATACCGCCGCTAATGCGATAGCCGAACATATCCAGTGGGGCAATATGCGAACCGATGAAAACAGGCTTGAACAGGGCGGTGCGATAATAGGATATCATTATTATGATAAGGCAAGAGATTTTTATTATTCGGAGGCTGTTATGGCAATACCTGCTTATCTTGCGGAGGGAAGCCGTACTTTCCTGAATATAAGTGATTTTGCATGGATAGATGTATATAACCGAATAGATGCCTATAATCGTGAAAATGAGGCAAATTGCAGTATAATCGGCTGGTATCACACACATCCGAATGATCTGGAGGTTTTTATGTCAAGTACGGACAGAGAGACTCAGGAGGCTCAGTTTTATCATGAACTCAGCTATGCTCTGGTTCTTAATCCGCACAGGAAAAATTGGAAATCCTACAGGGGCAAGGACAGTGTTTCCTGCCAGGCGGTAATATTGACAGACGGTCTTTCTGCTTTTAATCAACATCTGGTTCTGGAAGACCTTTACAAAGAGTAAGGGGGAATTTATATGGAACATTATGATATTGCGGTAATGATAAATGATATATGCAAAAATGATATTACTTCCACTAATCTCAGAAGAGGACTGAAAAGTGCATCTCTTGATATGCCGAGAAATTTCTATGAATTTATATGTGACGGGATAGACGAGGGACTGCTGGAGCTGCTGATAGAAAATAAATACGGATTCAGTCCTGTGGATAATGCGTTCCTTAAAAGCAAGATGGTAGAGTATCTTGTAAATAAACAGCAGTTCACGATAGATAATTCTTTTGATATCGTAAAGATATTAAGTCATTTAAGTGAGATACATTATCTGAATATTATAAATAAAGATGAGAGTATTGCGGAAGTTCAGCAGGAGGCTGCAACTGAACAGGATGACAGGATATTCAAGGATTCTCATGAAAGTGAAAGTGTGGGAGAGAGAAGAAGAGGGCAGCTTGACGGACAGCTTGGATATTATCTTTTTAATCAGTTGTAAAATTATAAACAGGCTCATTTGCCGATATTATGTCGGTGAATGGGTCTATTTTTTATGGTTTTGGAATAAGTTTATAAAAATGTTTTTTTGTTTTGGAAAATAATTTTATATATTATTGACAAAGATTATCATTTATTATATAATTCGATAGCATTAAAAAATCGATTAATGAATATTATGGTAAAAATGGGAGAATATTTATGAATATAATAGAAGTTATACTTATTGGGATCGGTCTTAGTATGGACGCAACGGCGGTGACTATAACAAATTCGATGGTATATAAGGGATTACCGAAAAGGCGGCTTATGCTTATGCCGTTGTTTTTTGGGGTGTTTCAGGGATTGATGCCAATGCTGGGATTTTATACGGGCAATCTGTTTTATGAGGTTATTTCAAAATATTCAGGTATAGTTACTTTTATAATACTTGGAATAATAGGAGGGAAAATGATATGGGATAATGTATTTGGAAAAGATGATGATGAAATAACATCTTCGCCTGAACTGACGGTAAAAGTACTGACTTTGCAGGCAATAGCGACGAGTATAGATGCTTTTGCGGTGGGAGTGAGTTTTTGTGCTACAAATTCGCCGATATTTTCTTCTTCGACTCTGATTGCTTTGACGACGTTTATTTGTGTGATATTTGCTGTGGTTTTAGGAAAAAAACTTGGGCATTTGCTTGAAAGCAAGGCGGAGATCGTGGGAGGATTAGTTCTGATAGCAATAGGTGTAAAGGCACTTTTTTGATGTGATATTATACTATCAGCGGGAAATTTTTTGAATAACGAACAGTAAAATTGAAACAAAGTCTTTCGGCATAGTCCGGACTGCTGCGGAAAGACTTTTTTTGTATGGAAAATATTATTCAAAAATCGCAGTATTGGATTTGTATTTGCTTGACCGCAGTGTTTTTCAATGATATAATTATAGTAAATGACATTAAAAATGTCGTTTGCTATATATACGACAAAATATTCAATATTTTGTTTTGGAGGACTAACGATGACTGAAAAGGAAAAAATGATAAAAGGTCTTTTATATGATGCAAATTACGACAAGAAACTGGAAGAAGAACGTGT
>JAFUUG010000262.1 GCA_017483905.1 Bacillota bacterium | reverse complement strand
TTAGTGATTTTATTTATATACTTCTTTATGCTTTAGCCGTAATAAACTATCTTTTTGCCCTCTTTGTTGTTTTCTTTGAGCGAAAAAATCCGGGCACTATATGGGCATGGCTTCTTGTCTTCGCCCTCGTTCCGTGCTTTCCCTTTGTCATTTATCTTATATTCGGCTTTGAGGGCAGAAAAGACCGCCTTTTCACAAAAAAGAGATGTGAAGATGAAGAGATACTTAACGATTACCTTGATATGAACCCATCTGTTATCGCAGATCAGATAGGGCTGACCTCGAAAAAAAATATAATAGACGGTCATCATACGGAATATCTTAACGATGTCGTTCTTTTAAGCATATTTGCTTCCCAAAGTCCATATACACATAATAACTCCGTTACCGCTTTCCATGACGGAATGAGTAAATTTGAAGCCCTTTTTGAAGATATAAAGAACGCAAAAAAATTTATCCACCTTGAATATTATATATTTAACGATGATGTTCTCGGAAACAAGATCATCTCCATGCTTTGCGAAAAACTGAAAGAGGGCATTGAAGTAAAACTTCTGACAGACGGCATAGGCAATTTTCCTCCAGGCAGAAAACTTGTAAAGCCGCTTATAGATTGCGGAGGCGAATTTGCATACTTTCTCTCTCCGATATTTTTCCGCATAAACAATCGTGATCACCGAAAAATAGCCATTATTGACGGAAATATCGGCTATATCGGCGGAATAAATATCGGGGATGAATATATAGGAAATTCAAAGAAATTCGGTTACTGGAGAGATTCACATATAAAAGTCGAGGGTGACAGCGTTCATTTTATGGAAGTGAGGTTTATTTCCGATTGGAATTTCTGCACAAAAAACAAAAAAATGAAAATCGAAGAAAAGTATTTTCCACCCGTACCCCGCATAAATAACGGAATACCGATACAAATAATATCAAGCGGTGCAGACTCCGTATTCGACGGCATACATCAAAGCTATTTCAAGATGATAACGGAAGCAAACGAAAGCATTTATATAGAAACGCCGTATTTCGTGCCCGATGACAGTATACTTCAGGCACTTAAAATAGCCTCTCTTTCGGGTCATGATGTAAAAATAATAATTCCGTACAGACCCGACCATATTATCGTAAAGCCTGCCTCACTCTCCTATATAGGAGAACTTCTCGATGCAGGTGTCAGGTGTTATCTCTATAAGAGCGGATTTATCCACAGCAAAGTAATAACTATGGATTCCATGATAACTTCCGTAGGAAGTGCAAATATGGATATAAGAAGTTTCAAGCTGAATTTTGAGGTAAACGCCTTCATATATGACAGAAAGATCACCGAAGAATTCAACAGAGCCTTTGAACGTGATCTGCTAAACTGCGTGGAGCTCACCCCTGCCGAATATATGCGTATGGGGCGGACAGAAAGAATGAAAGAAGCCCTCTGCCGCCTTATATCCCCTATGTTATAAATATTTTCCTATAATACCCTATATATAGGAAGAATTTTTTAAATAATTAGGTATTGAAATTTATCTTTTTTTGTTTTATAATAGTCCTATTCGATATAAACCGGTGAACATTGACGGAAAATAAAGATTTTCTGTAATAAGGAGATTTTCAGATGAATTATTACAAAACAGGCATAGATATTGGTTCTACAACTGTCAAAGTAGTAGTACTTGATGCAAATAACAATATCGTATTCAACAATTACAAAAGACACCTTTCAAATATACAGGAGACCCTTATAGATCTTCTCAATGAGGCTTATGAAAAGCTGGGAAATGTAAAATTCTATTCCATGATAACAGGTTCGGGCGGTCTTTCCATTTCAAACTGGATAGGCATACCTTTTATTCAGGAGGTAGTTGCCGTATCAAATGCCATCGACGTAAACGCTCCCGGCACAGATGTGGCAATAGAGATCGGCGGCGAAGATGCCAAAATAATATATTTCACAAACGGTATCGAACAGCGTATGAACGGTGTATGCGCAGGCGGCACAGGCTCATTCATAGATCAGATGGCATCGCTTCTTCAGACCGATGCTTCGGGGCTTAACGAATATGCAAAAAATTACGAAGTGATATACCCTATCGCCGCAAGATGCGGTGTATTTGCAAAAAGTGACATACAGCCTCTTATAAACGAAGGCGCAAGCAAATCGGATTTAGCCGTTTCCATATTTCAGGCTATCGTAAATCAGACCATAAGCGGACTTGCCTGCGGAAAACCGATAAGGGGAAATGTTGCCTTTTTGGGTGGTCCTCTCCATTTCTTAACGGAACTTAAAGCGAGATTTGTAGATGTTCTCGGTCTGACCGAAAACGAAATAATGAATACGGAAAATTCTCATTTATTTGCTGCATTGGGTGCGGCATATTCCGTAAAGGAAGACGAACAGGGACTGTTTAACTTTGAACTTCTTCTTAAAAATCTTAATTCCGAAAAACATCTTACAATGGAGATAAATCGTCTTGACCCTATTTTCAAAGATAACGATGAATACGAAAAATTCAGAGTTCGCCACAGCAAAAGTATAGTAAAAAAAGGCGACCTGAAATCTTACAGCGGCGATGTTTTCTTAGGCATAGACTCAGGCTCTACCACTTCCAAGCTTGCCCTTATCGGCAGCAGCGGCGAGCTTCTCTATTCATTCTACAGCAGTAACGGCGGAAATCCGTTAAAAACTATAACAAAGGCATTAAAAGAAATATACGAGATAATGCCCGAAAATGCCGTTATCAAAAAATCCTGCGTCACAGGCTACGGAGAGGGTCTTATAAAAGCCGCCCTTATGGTAGACCTCGGCGAGATAGAAACGGTGGCGCACTATAAAGCGGCATCATTTTTCGACCCCGATGTAGATCTTATCCTCGATATCGGCGGACAGGATATGAAATGTATAAAAATAAAAGACGGAGTTATAGACAGCGTTCTTCTTAATGAAGCTTGTTCGGCAGGCTGCGGCTCATTCATAGAAACATTTGCAAGATCTCTTTCAATGGACGTAAAAGATTTTGCGAAAATAGCTCTCACCTCAAAAAATCCCATAGATCTCGGTTCAAGATGTACCGTATTTATGAATTCAAGAGTGAAGCAGGCTCAGAAAGAGGGAGCGGAAGTTGCGGATATATCAGCGGGACTTGCGTATTCCGTAATAAAGAACGCTTTGCAGAAAGTTATAAAAGTAAGCGACCCGACAGATCTCGGCGAGCATATAGTTGTTCAGGGCGGTACTTTCTATAATGAGGCAGTCCTCAGATGTTTTGAGATAATATCCGAAAGAGAAGCCGTAAGACCCGATATATCAGGTATCATGGGTGCATTCGGTGCCGCTGTCATAGCAAAGGAAAAATATACGGCAGATGAGAAAACAACGCTTCTTTCAAAAGACGAACTTAACAGCCTTGAATATTCCTCTACTCTCACAAGATGTAAAGGCTGCTCAAACAATTGCCTTCTTACGATAAGCAAATTTTCGGGTAACAGACGTTTTGTAAGCGGAAACAGATGTGAAAGAGGTCTTGGAAAAGAAACGACCATAAATTGTGTCCCTAATGTTTTCGACTATAAATATGATCGCTTATTCGGCTATAAACCTCTTGATATTGAAGATGCCCCACGGGGAGTCGTCGGTATACCGAGAGTTCTCAATATGTATGAAAATTATCCGTTCTGGTTCACATTCTTTACGGAACTTGGCTACAGCGTTATGCTTTCTCCAAAATCAAGCAGAAAGATATACGAAATGGGTATAGAATCTATACCGAGTGAATCAGCCTGTTATCCCGCAAAAATCGTTCACGGACATATAAAATATCTCATAGACAACGGTGCCAGATTTATCTTCTATCCTTGTATAGCCTATGAAAAGCAGGAAATAAGCGGTGCGGAAAATCATTATAACTGCCCGATAGTCACAAGCTATCCCGAAAACATAAAAAATAACGTTGAAGATATAAGAGAGAAAGATATCGATTTCAGAAATCCTTTCTTCAGCCTTAATAATAAAGATTACCTCATAAAGCGACTTACACAGGAATTTCCCGAAATAGACAAATCGGAAATTGCCGCCGCAGGTGAAAAGGCATGGAGAGAACAGGAGAGCGTAAGAGAAGACATCAGGAAAAAGGGCGAAGAAGTTCTTAAATATATTGCGGAAAATGAAATGACCGGTATCGTGCTTGCCGGAAGACCATATCACACCGACCCCGAAATAAATCACGGTATCCCTCAGCTTATAACAAGCTACGGTGTTGCCGTTCTCACCGAAGACAGTATCGCACATCTCGGCAAAGTCGAAAGACCTCTTAATGTGCGTGATCAATGGGCATATCATTCAAGATTGTATGCAGCGGCATCTTATGTAAGGACAAGAGATGATATAGAGCTTGTTCAGCTCAATTCTTTCGGCTGCGGACTTGATGCCGTAACAACAGATGAAGTCAGCGATATTTTAAGGGCGGCAGGCAAGATATACACCGTTCTTAAAATAGATGAAGTAAATAATCTCGGTTCGGTCAGAATAAGGATACGTTCCCTCTTTGCTGCGCTTGAAGAGAGAAAGAGAAAAAACACCCATATACACACCCCCGAGAAGAAACCTCCAAGACCGATATTTACAAAGGAAATGAGAAAAAATCATACTATCCTCTGTCCTAATATGGCACCTATACATTTCGACATTGTAAGAGAAGCTTTCAGAAGCTGTAACTATAATGTAGATGTAATGCCTGCCATAGATAAGGAATGTATAGACATCGGACTTAAATATGTAAATAACGATGCCTGCTATCCTGCACTTATAGTAGTAGGTCAGATACTCAGGGCATTGCAGTCGGGCAAATACGACCCCGACAATGTTTCAATATTCATGAGTCAGACAGGCGGCGGCTGTCGTGCTTCCAACTATATAGGCTTTATAAGGCGTGCCCTTAAAAAGCTCGGCATGGAGCATATCCCCGTTATCTCTGTAAATACCCTTGAGCTTGAAAAGAATCCGGGATTCAGCCTTAATATAAAACTGCTTACCCGTATGCTTAAAGGAATAATTTACGGTGATCTTCTCATGCGTGTGCTTTACAGAACAAGACCATACGAAAAAGAAAAAGGCTCTGCTCAGGCGCTTTTTGATAAATGGAATGAAATAGTAAAAGAAGATGTAACAAATGCGTCTATCAGAGTTTTTAAGAAAAATATATATAATATCGTCAAAGAGTTTGATGAACTCCCTCTTCTTGATATAAAGAAGCCGAGAGTCGGTGTTGTAGGCGAGATACTCGTAAAATTCCACCCTACGGCAAATAACGATATAATCACTCTTCTTGAAAACGAGGGTGCAGAGGCGGTAGTTCCCGATCTTTTCGATTTCTTCCTCTATTGCCTGTATGATTCGGAATTCAGCGATAAATGTATCCCTGTCAGAAAAAGAACGAAATTCATGACAAGTTTCATTTTCAAATATATATACGCTTACAGGAAACACCTCATCAGAGCATTGTCGGAGAGCAAAAGATTTGAAGCCCCATGCGATATAGCCAAACTTGCGGAAATGGCATCTCCTATCGTTTCTCTCTGCAATCAGACGGGAGAGGGCTGGTTTCTTACTGCCGAGCTTGTGGAACTTATCCGCAGCGGAGTTTACAATAATGTATGTATACAGCCTTTTGCCTGCCTTCCTAATCATGTAACGGGAAAAGGCGTAATAAAAGAGCTCAAAAGACATTACAGTCTTTCAAACATAGTAGCTATAGATTACGACCCCGGAGCAAGCGAAGTAAACCAGCTCAACAGAATAAAACTTATGTTAAGCGTTGCCGAAAAAAATCTCCATTATCAAAGCAGTATGAAACAAGTGGAAGAGCTTGTGGCTGCGGAAAACAGAATGGCATATTGAATCATTTATTTATACCGACAGACAAAATATTTTGTTTGTCGGTATAATTTGCATATATAGGGAAAAACCGAGTCAGTAGTTTCATAGAGAAACACTGATTCGGTTTTTCAACGGCAAGTGATTCCTTTTTTATAATTATGATTGAATTAACTGCAATTATATGATATAATTATTAATATCAAACTTCCCTAAAAGTCGTTTAGTGTATAATTTGTGCGGATATATCAATAATTATTCCATTTATTGATATATAGCTTAAAGGGAACGTACAAAAAATTCAATCCGGAAAGGAGAAAATGTATGAGTGAATGTTTGATCAAAATTGAACACCTGCGAAAAGAATACCCAAATGTAACACCTCTTAAAGATGTCTGCACGGAGATAAACAAGGGTGACATCATCTCTATAATCGGCCCTTCGGGTACAGGTAAATCCACGCTCCTCAGATGCCTTAATCAATTGGAGGATCCGACAAGCGGAAAGGTATTTGTAAATGGCGAAGAGATCACCGATATAAAGTGTGATATCAGCAAGGTAAGGCAAAAAATGGGAATGGTATTCCAGTCCTTCAATTTATTTGCCAATCTGAGCGTGATTGAAAATATAATGGCTGCGCCGATCTCTCTTTTGAAAATGCCGAAAAAAGAAGCTCACGACCTTGCAGTTGATTTACTGAAAAGGGTCGGTCTTGCGGAGAAAGCCGAAAACTTCCCCGATGAGCTTTCGGGCGGACAAAAGCAGCGTGTTGCTATAGCAAGAGCAATAGCGATGAAGCCCGAAATACTTCTTTTCGATGAACCTACATCTGCGCTTGACCCCACTATGGTAAGCGAAGTTCTTACAGTTATCAGAAATCTTGCAAAAGAGGGCATGACCATGATGATAGTTACCCATGAGATGCGTTTTGCAAGAGATGTTTCCACAAGAGTATTTTATATGGATGAGGGCGGCATTTATGAAGACGGCACTCCCGAGCAGATATTCTCATCTCCCGAAAAAGAGAAAACAAGAGCCTTTATACACCGTCTTAAAAGCCATATTATCGAGATATCTTCCAAAGATTTCGACTTTATCGGTACTATGTCGGGCATAGAGCAATTCTGCAAAGAAAATATGGTATCCGAAAAACTGAACGGAAATATCCGGCTTGTTTTTGAAGAACTTGTTATGACAAATATCATCTCAAATATCGGCGATTCTTTTAAATTGAAAGCCGATATAGAATATTCGGAAGTATCGGGTTCTGTAAATATGACAATTACATACAACGGTTCAAAATTTGATCCGTTTGAAGACGGCGACGATATTTCAATTGCAATAGTTAACAAGCTTACAGGCGAACACAGCTATGAATACGACAATGAAAATAAGATATCCCTTACATTCGTATAGGAGGTGATGATAATGCGAAGAAAAAATACAAAGAAAATAGATGCAATAATAATCATAGTTCTGATACTTATCTGCGCTGCAATAGGATTTTTTGTGACCCGCCCCGACAGCAGCACCGCAAATAAAGGCGAAGCACAGCAGGCAGCCAAACCTGCCGACGAGGTCACATATGAAGATTATGTGGGCAAGAGAGTCGGAATTCTCACAGGCTCGTCTTTTGAAGAAAATACATTTGAATATCTCCCCGACAGTGAATATCTGTATTATGACAGCCTTAGCGATCTTATCCTTGCCCTTTCGCAAAATAAGATAGATTGCTTTGTGCATGATGAACCTGTACTCAGATGGGCTGTTAAAGAGCATGATGATATTGATTATATAAAGAAAGTAATAAAAGAGGACAATTATAGCTTTGCTTTTCAAAAAGAAGGTGAGCGCGGCGAACTTTTAAAAAATCAATTTAACGAAATGCTTGGTGAACTTTCCGAAAAAGGCGAACTCGAAAAATTGAAAGATAAATGGTTCGGCGATGATGAATCCCTAAAGACAATGGATTATTCGGGAATTACGGGAGAAAACGGAAATGTTAATATTTTTGTTGTTTCCACAAATATTCCGTTCTGTTATGTAGGCGGAAATAACGAACTTAAAGGATATGCCGTTGAGCTTTCATATATGTTCTGCCGTAAATACGGATATAAACCGAATTTTGACCAGGTAAAGACAGCCGCAGGTCTTGTCGGTATATCAACAGGCAAATATGACATGGGTGCAAACAGCATTACAGTCACAGAAGAAAGAAAAGAATCCGTTCGTTTTTCCGACCCTGTATATACAGGCGGTATAGCCCTTGCCGTAAGAACGGAAGACCTTTCAAATCAAAGTCAGAGCAATGCGAAAACCCTCAGCTTTACGGACTACGCAGGCAAAAGGATAGGCGTACAGACTGCCACGACCTTTGACAAAATGGTGCAGGATAATATCCCCGATGCCAATATAAGCTATTTTAACTCCACCCCGGATATGGTAGGCGCACTTCTTTCCGGTAATATAGATGCTTTCGGTGTTGATGAACCTGTTGTAAAATTTATGATGATCCAAGATCCCGAAATATCCTATATAAAAGATTATATGGAAACCTATGACTTTGGATTTGCTTTTTCAAAAACAGACAAAGGAAAAGAAACTTGCGATAAATTCAGCGAATACCTCAGGAAAATAAAATCCGACGGTTCATTAAATAAAATAGAAAATATCTGGTTCGGCTCGGATGAAAGCAAGAAAGTTATCCCCGATTTGAGCGAACTTCCTGCTACAAACGGAGTATTGAAATATGCAACCGAGGCAAAATTCGAGCCTTTCGTTTATATGAAAGACGGAAAGATAGTCGGTTATGACATCGATCTTGCTTACAGATTTTGTAAAGAATACGGCTACGGTCTTGAAATGACCGATATGAATTTCGATGCCATAGTCCCTGCCATGCAGTCGGGCAAATACGATTTCGGCTCATCGGGAATGACTATAACCGAGGAGAGAGCACAGAGTGTATATTTCACCGAGCCGAGTTATTCGGGCGGTGCCGTAATAGCGGTAAGAGCAAAAGATATAGAAGGTACGGCAAATCAGGGTACTGCCGCAAATGTTTTAAGTATAAAAAATTATGAAGGCAAAAAAATAGGCGTAGTCACCGGTATGATATTCGATAAAATGGCAGAGGAAAAAATTCCGGGTTCTCAGCTGAATTACTATAACAATTATTCCGATGCCGTAACTGCACTTATGTCAAATTCCATAGATGCTTTTGCGGCAGATGAGCCTGTTGTCAAATATATGATGATCGAAAACCCCGATGTATCATATGTAAAAGATTATATGGACGAATATTCTTTCGGATACTGTTTTAAGAAGACACCCGAGGGAAAGGAACTTTGCGATAAATTCAGCGAATTCTTAAAAAAACTCAAAGCAGACGGCTCATTGGCGGAAATAGATTCCATATGGTTCAGCAATAACGATAGCAAACAAACGATTCCTCCTCTCAGCGAGCTGAATGATACAAACGGAACATTGAAAATGGGAGTGGAATCTGCCAGCCCTCCTTTTGCATACATGAAAGACGGAACTATAGTCGGATATGATGTGGATATCGCATATAGATTCTGTAAGGAATACGGCTATGGTCTTGAACTTGTCGATATGAGTTTTGCCGCTCTTATCCCGTCTGTTCAGTCGGGTGTTTGCGATTTTGCCGCTTCGGGAATGACTATAACCGAGGAAAGAGCGCAAAGCGTATATTTTTCGGAGTCAAATTATGACGGCGGTGCTGTAATAGCGGTTCGTGCAGCCGATATAGCAGGTATGCAGCAGCCGGGTGAGGTTCAGCAGACTTCCGAAAATACCGTAAAATGGCAGGATTATAACGGCAAGAAGATCGGTATAATCACAGGCACGAGTTTTGAAGACCCTACTTTTAAGAATTTTCCTGACAGCGAATATTTGTATTACAATAGCTACAGCGATATAAATGTTGCTCTCAGTCAGGGATTGATCGACGGCTATATCGGAGATGAACCTGCTCTTCGATCTATTCATACCGAGCAGCCTCAGATAAATTATTTTAAAGAAACCATAGATCCCGACAGTTATGCTTTTGCTTTTCAGAAAGATACGGAAAAATCAAAAAAATTGTGCGAACAATTCAATGAGTTTTTGAAAAAAGCAAAAAATAACGGAACTCTCAAAGAGATAGATGATATATGGTTTGGAGCTGATGAAGCTAAAAAGGTCGTTGATTTCTCTGCAATCGAAAATAATCCCGAAAAATTAAATATCGTTACGACCTCTACAGATACTCCGTTCTCATATATAAAAGACGGAAAAAATGTCGGCTATGTAATTGACCTTGCCGTAAGATTCTGTGAAGAATACGGCTATTCCATGGATATTGAAGATGTCGATTTCGCCGCAAGAATACCGGGACTTGTTTCGGGTAAATATGATATATGTGTATCTTCTCTTGCCATAACAGAGGAGCGTGCTCAGAGCGTGCTTTTCAGCGATCCATATTATAATGGCGGTTTAGTCCTTGCCGTAAGAAGCGAAGATATCAAAGATGCGGCGCAGCCTGTGCAGAGTAATGTAAAATGGCAGGATTATAACGGCAAGAAGATCGGTATAATGACAGGTTCGAGCTTTGAAGCGCCTACTCTTGAAAATCTGCCTGACAGTGAACACCTTTATTTCAACAGCTACAGCGATCTCAATGTTGCATTGAACGAGAAAAAGATAGACGCATACATGGGAGATGAACCGACTATGCGAGCTATCCATATCGAACAGCCGCAGATAGATTATATAAAAGATATGGTGGTAGAGGATATTTACTGCGTTGGATTCCCTAAAGATGCCGAAAATTCCCAAAAACTTTGCACACAGTACAATGAATTTTTGAAAAAGGCAAAATCCGAAGGATTGTTTGAAGAACTTGACAATATATGGTTCAGCGCAGATGAAAGCAAAAAGACAGTCGACCTCACCGAGCTTGAAAATAATCCAAACAAATTGAAGATCGGTATAAACAGCACTCTTACTCCTTTTACATATGTAAAAGACGGTAAGTACGTCGGCTATTCCATAGACCTCACCGCAAGATTCTGTAAAGAATACGGCTATTCCATGGATATAGAGGATGTTGAGGTCAGCGCACTTATTGCCGGTATCTCTTCAGCCAAGTATGATATTGGCGTAGCTCCTCTTTCACCAACACCCGAGCGTAAGGAAAGTATACTTTTCAGCGATCCGTTCTATATAGGCGGTATCGTCCTTGCCGTAAGAAGTGAAGACCTCGCTTCACCTGTGGTTACGGACGCAGCACAGACCACCGAAGAAAGCGGCGGTTTCCTTGACGGTATAAAAACAAGTTTTGAGAAGAACTTTATTCGTGAAGCACGCTGGAAACTCATAGTCGAGGGTATAATCACAACTCTCATAATAACATTATTCTCTACCCTCTTCGGAACTATTCTTGCTTTCCTTATCTGTATTTTCAGAAGAACGGAAAGTAAACTTGCAATAGCTTTATCGAATTTCTATGTAAAAGTATTACAGGGTACTCCTATTGTCGTACTTCTTATGATACTTTACTATATCGTTTTCGGCAAATCGGGTGTTGATGCGGTAATCGTTGCCATTGTCGGATTCTCGCTCAATCTTGCGGCTTACGTTTCCGAAATGATGCGTTCGGGCATCGACTCCATAGACCCGGGTCAGCGTGAAGCTGCACTTGCTCTCGGCTTTACCGAAAGGCAGGCATTCTATAAATTTATATTCCCACAGGCGGCGGTAAGATTCCTGCCGGTCTACAGAGGCGAGATAGTATCTCTTCTTAAAAACACTTCGATAGTAGGTTATATCGCAATACAAGACCTCACTAAGATGAGTGATATAATAAGAAGCCGTACTTATGAAGCATTCTTCCCTCTTATCGCAACTGCACTTATCTACTTCCTGCTTGCATGGATAATATCTGTAATTCTCGGCAAAGTGGAAAAAGCCGTAACACCTAAATCAAAAAGAAAATAAGGAGGATAAAGAAAGTATGAAAAAATTCAAAAATGCTTTTGTAATAACTGCCTCTTTAGCTGCTATGCTTATGTTAAGCTCATGCAGCGGAAATGAAAAAACCGAAAACAACGGGCAGAATACAGAAATAACGTCTGAAACGGCAGTACAGGAGGAAACAGCCCCTACAGAAACTATCGGAGAAGACGGAGTAAAGCTTTCAGGCGATTCTTCCGATTTCGTGCTTTTAAGTGAAGCCGTACCCGATGCAATACTTGAGATACGTTATTATTCGACATATAATTTTGTCGGCGAGCGTATCGATGGATACGAAGAGCCTCTTGCATTTCTTACAAAAGAAGCTGCTGCTGCACTCAAAGAAGTGAGTGACGAACTTGCACCGAAAGGTTATCGCTTAAAAATTTATGATGCTTACCGTCCGCAGAAAGCCGTTACTCATTTTATGAACTGGGCTCTTGATGCACAAGATACAAAGATGAAAGAGTATTTTTATCCCGAACTTGAAAAAGATGTACTTTTTCCACAGGGTTATATCATGGAACATTCGGGACACAGCCGAGGCAGTACGATAGACCTCACCCTTTTCGATATGAAAACGGAAAAGGAAGTCGATATGGGCGGAACATTTGATTATTTCGGAGAATTGAGCCATCCCGATTATACCGACATCACAGAAGAACAATATGCAAATCGTATGATTCTGCGTGATGCCATGATGAATCACGGCTTTAAGCCTTTGGCAGAGGAATGGTGGCATTTTACGCTCGAAAATGAACCGTATCCCGATACTTATTTCACATTTCCCGTAAACAGCGACTCACTTTCTGAAAACTCAGATACTCAAAAATAAATAAAAAAATTATACCGACGTACATAAATATGTGCGTCGGTATAATAATATACAAAAAGATATTTTAATATATTATAAATTTGTTAAATCTAACGAAAATAAAAATATTTACTTTTATCCGTTATTTGTAACACTTATGTAACACATAATGGTTTATAATATAGATAAAATTTACAGAAAGGAATAAATAAACAGTTATGAAAAAAATTATTATTTTGCAGTTATCCATACTTTTGCTTTTTTCATCCATGTGCTTTGCAGGCGAAATGAGGGGAATGTGGGTAGCAACGGTAGCTAATCTCGATTATCCCACAAAAGCCACCACAAATCCCTCCGAACTTAAAAGCGAAGCACTTGAAATAATAAACAATTGCAATGAAATGGGGATAAACAACATTTTTCTGCAAGTAAGACCTATGAGCGATGCGTTTTACAAATCTTCAATATATCCCTGGAGCAGCTATCTTACAGGTTCACAGGGAACTGCACCCGATGACGGCTTCGATCCTCTCTCATACTGGATAGACGAATGTCATAAAAGAGGAATAAAACTGCACGCATGGATAAACCCTTACAGAGCAACAAGGAGCAATACGGCAGTGGGCGAATACTATAAAAATTTAGCCAATCTCAATCCTGCGAAACAGCACCCCGAATATCTCATAAAATATGAAAACAATTACTATTATGATCCTGCTCTTCCCGAAGTACGTCAGCTTGTGATCGACGGAGCAATGGAGATCGTTAATAATTACGACATCGACGGCATACATTTTGACGATTATTTTTATCCGGGAATGGAAGATTTCGATGATTCGGCTTCTTTTGCCAAATATGGCAGCGGCTTTGACAATAAAGCAGACTGGAGAAGAGATAACGTAAATAAACTTATAAGCGGAGTAAGCGAAAAAATAAGGGAATCCAAGCCGAATGTTGAATTTGGTATAAGTCCATGCGGAATATGGGCAAACAGCTCAACTACACCTCTCGGCAGCGATACAAGGGGAATGGAGTCATACACCCAGCTTTATGCCGATACAAGAAAATGGGCACTTGAAAATACCATAGACTACATAGCACCGCAGGTATACTGGAATATAGGTTTTGAAGTCGCCGATTACAAAAAACTTGCATCATGGTGGGCAGATACTCTCAAAGACAGCAAGACAAAACTTTATATCGGAATGGGCGATTACAGAATGGTAGATGCCGAAGCCGGCAGCGTATGGTACGGAACGGACGAGATAAATAGACAACTCGATCTGAATGAATCACTTGACAAGATAAGCGGCGAGATACACTACCGATACAAATCGGTCATGTCAGTAAACGGTTTAAGTTCCGTTTATAAAGAAAGATACCATACTTTTACCGTACAGGAAGAACCGTTGACAAGCGTAAACACCGATACTCAAACCGATGTACCGCAGCATGAAAAAACGGCAAGAAGCGCAGAGGGAGCAGGCAATATCAGCTTTATTTCCGAAAACGGCAATGTTGACGTTACATTCTCCGAGGGCAAAAGAGAAGAAAATGTGACCGTTGACGGAATGGAAGTGAAGATAGCCGAGCTTGATGAAATATATACAAATATGGGTTCTTATGCTGTCACAGTCGGCTCATACGAATTAAATTCACCAAAATCACTGAAAGTAAGTATAGGTGTACCCGAAATAAATGATACCGACAAATATTATGTTATCGGACTTAACAAGAATA
>JAFUUG010000014.1 GCA_017483905.1 Bacillota bacterium | reverse complement strand
GAGAACATAGAGATTTCTGCAAAGCTTCGTAACCATCGGTGGAATACTGAGATGACAGCATGCGATACCTTATATCTAAAAAAGATTGGGATAGATATCACTTAATGTTTTGAGTATATATTATACAACTTTTGGGTTAAATAAATGCCGTTTAGTATAAAAACAGTATGAGCAATGCTTTATACCGTAATCGAAGAGTTTATACCCGTTTTTGCATTTGGTTTTATACCGGTATGCAAAAACATTTGCACACTATGTATAAATTATGTGCACGACTGCGTACAAGGCAGTTAGCCACTTCGTGACACGCAGTCGGCACACTTGTGAAAGGAAATATTTCCATTTACGAGTATAGTTTACCGATGACATCCGATGTTACATTGGGGTAAATATGACAAAAATAAAAATTTATTGTACCGTCTTTCCGAGTTTCATTGTTATTTTCCTGTCCGAAAGTGCATCTTTACACCGTATATCGTGTGTTACGGTAACCACCGCAAATCCCGATTCTTTCTGAAGAGTGCGTATCGAATTAACCATTAATTTAAGATTTTCAAAGTCCTGTCCCACCGTCGGCTCATCAAGAAAAAGTATCTTAGGATCGCAGGCGCAAACAGCCGCTACACCTGTCCGCCTTTTCTGCCCCTCGGAAAGTGAATGAGGGTGTCTTTCTTCAAGTCCTCTCAGCCCAAACATCTCTATCATTCTTTCCGCACGCTCTTTCGATGCGGCTCGATATCCTATCTCCTCCCTTACCGTCGGCATAAAAAGCTGATACGACGGATTCTGATATACATACCCCGCTTTTTTAAACCAGCTCGGTGCAGCAAAAAGTGTTGTCAGGAAATTTGTTTTTACGATATTCTGCAAATATCCGCCGCCTGTCGGATAGATAAGTCTTGCAAGCAATTTCAGAAGTGTCGTTTTTCCGCAGCCGTTAGCACCGAGAATGGTTATCCTCTCGCCCTCTCTTATATTCAGACTTACTCCTCTTATTATGGGAATACTGCCTGCGGCATATTCTATATTACTTGTTTCGATAAGAGTTTTCCCTCTTTTCAGCGGTTCATTATCATAAGGAATAATTTCCTGATTATGTGTAAGTATTTTCTGTGGATCTTTTTCAAGTATAATTTCGCCTTCGCTTATCGAATACACTTTATCGGCAAACGGCAGAACAAGATCAAGTCTGTGTTCAACTATAAGAACAGCATAACCGCTTTGAGTAAGTTCTTTAAGTGTCCTTAAAAGAAATACCGCACTTTCACGGTCGAGATTTGCAAGTGGTTCATCAAGCAAGATTATCCGCTGTCCCATAGCAAGTGCAGCCGCCGTTATAAGCCTTTGTTTCTGCCCTCCCGATAAAGTTCTTGTTGACACCTCGGGGCTTATCATCATTTTTTCAAGGGATGAAGATACTCTTTCTTTCATCTCGTTTATCGGGATATTCAAATTTTCGCAGCCGAAAGCAACTTCATCCTCCGCTTTATCATCCACTATCTGATCATCCGCATTCTGAAGCACGCTTCCTGCAAGCCTTGCCCGCTTGCCTGCTGAAAGCTCCGTAACATCTTCCCCGTCAAGAAAAATTTTTCCTTCAAGATCTCCCCCGTTTATATGCGGTATTATCCCATTTATAACAGAAAGAAAAGTCGTCTTTCCCTCTCCGGAAATACCTTGTAAAACGACAAATTCGCCATAATCCTGCTCATAACTTACATTTTTAAGTATCGCACTATCTTCCGTATATGAAAATGTCACATTATGCAGTTCAATAGCTTTCTTCATAACAATATCCTCACGCCCATCATAACCGCCGCCACCGCTATAACAGTCATAATAAAGATCATATCTCTTATTTTGAAATTTATAGGTTTATAAACCGATGCTTCTTTACTTTCCGTATCAAATGCTCTCGTTTCGACTGAGAGAGATAAAATATCCGAAATATTTACACATCGCATTATAAGCGGCACAAGAAAAGCCCTGTAAAACATTTTCGGTGTATAAAACCATACATTTACACCTCTTGACCGCATGGCATCTCTTATCTGAAATATCTCCCCGAAAAGTATCGGTATGAATCTTATCGTTATCAACATTCCAAGAGTCAGACTCCTCGGAACTTTCAGCTGATTCATAGCCCTTGCAAGATCTGCCGGCGGTATTGAAAGCAGCGGAACGGAACAGATACCGAGTATAAGAAATCTTGCAGCCGTTATATAGAATGTATCATAATTTCCGCTTATTATCACCGATACACCGCCAAAAATTATACCAAGCACCGACATTGTAAGTGTTATAAGAAATACCGCCCAAAATGATATCTGTATCGAAAATAAAACCGCAAGAGCAATTATATAACCGTAAATATACGGGCTTTTAGAGCAGATCATACCCACGATAAGTGCGGCAAAAGTACACAAAAATGCAGCTATCGGGTGTATCGGGTCATCGGAGTGTAACGCTTTTATCATTTTATTTTTCCCGCCTTTTTAAGTTCATCGGATATTTTAAGACCTATAGCCGCACCTGTTACTGAGAGTATTATAATTCCAACGCAGACAAGTATTGTCTGAGGTAAAGCCGTATTTCTGAATCTTTCAAGGCTTGAACCATTGAACCAAAGGCTGAACGGAAGAGAGATAGGAACGGTAAGTATCATCCATAATGCCGCCGCACAGATAACGGAAGTCTTTGCATTATATCCTTTGAAAACAAGTATCGTTACGATCTCCGCAAGAACGCCGCCCGCAAAGTTATTAAAAAACATCACAGGTGACATAAATAAAAGAGGAAATCCCGTAAAAAGACCGAAAACAGACAGAGTACCTATCTTTTTGACTTTCATGATCCCTATTGCCGCAAACAAAGCATAAAAAGGCGAAGTCACAAGTGTTTGTATGCCGAATATCTCACTTCGCATAACAGGCATTGCAAGACCGCCGAAAAGCGTTGCTACTGCCGCAAGTATGGCAAGAAATATAATATCTTTTAATTCAAATTTTTTCATTTTTCTTTTCCTTTCGATTTTTTATACCGAATAAAAATTATCCGCAATTCCCTTTGCCGATGGTCTATGTGACACAAGAACAAAACTTCTTTCTCCTCTTGCCTCATCAAGCATTTTTAAGATATGACCTTCGTTAAGTGTATCGAGATTGCTTGTCGGTTCATCAAGCAAAACAAGCGGAGCTTTACTCAGAAAGCACCTTGCAAGCCCTATACGCTGTCTTTCACCGCTTGAAAGAAGTTCGCCGAGTTCCCCTACATTCGTATCATAATCAAGTGGAAGAGTCATTATAAAATCATGTACCGATGCCTTTTTTGCCGCTTCGATCACTTCTTCTCTTCCCGCATTCATATCGGCGATCTTAATATTATTTTCAACAGTATCTCTGAATAGGACTGTATCCTGTGTCATATATGCCTGATTATTTCTAAGACTTTTTGTATTTATCTCTTTTACATTTTTTCCCGACATTGTGACCGAACCGCTCTTTACATCACGAAAACGCATAAGCAGTTTCAGAGCCGTTGACTTTCCGCAGCCGCTTGCACCGACGATACTTGTTATTCCGCTTTTCGGTATATCCATATTGAAATTATCAAGTATTATTTTCTTATCATAAG
>JAFUUG010000261.1 GCA_017483905.1 Bacillota bacterium | reverse complement strand
GTTCGGGATGCTCCGGCTGAATAAAACGGAAAAAAGAATGTATGCAGGCAAGCCTTTGGTTATATGTAGAAGTTGAGCAGTTTCTTTCTTCAATCAGCCAGTTCAGAAAAGATAAAACACATTCCTTATCAAGCTGCTTTAATGTCATTCTATCTGCGGATATATTTTTCTCTACATTAAGGTACATCAGCAACAGTCTGAATGTATCGCAATAGGAGGCTATGGTATTCTTGCTGTAATTTCTTTGATTTGGCAGATAGACGGTAAGGAAATCGGAAACGGCTTTCGGAAAATCAAATCTCTTCATTTTTATCCGCTCCTTTCGTTACTATGTCACCAAGCAGACATTCAAGAGACACTGTGATCTCTGGAAACATATCAGCTGTCAGCCTCAGATAATTCTGTGTTCCGCTCATTCCTTTATGACCAAGATAAAACGAAAGTACCGGCAGCATGGCATTGATGTTTTTTCCTTCCCTTACCCACGATTTAAGACAGTTGACCGCAAAGGTATGTCTCAGATCATGTATTCTCGGTCCAGTTTTTGTATGTGGTATTCCGGCTGCATGGAGTATTTGACGAAATGTTTTGTTGATTCCTCGGCGTGAATAATGTTTTCCGTCAGGTGCGGGAAAGAAAGGATCAGTATCAAAAGCCAAACGTCTTACCTTATCCGAATAAACGCGGCAGCGTTCTGTTAATTGGGGTGACATGGGAACAAGTCTGCTCGCACCGAATTTACTGTCTTTTATCGACAGAACACCATTATCATGATCAATATCTTTCATAGTAAGATTTAACGCTTCGGAGATCCTTAATCCGCAGCCGTAAAGCATTCTGAAAAGCAGAGACGCTACATCTGTCCTATTAGGACAATTCGTATACGATGGGATAAGGTCGGCTTGTTCGAATATGCGGCGAAGCTCATCATCTGTGTAAATATGAGGGACAAATAAAGACTGTTTACTACGGTTATCTATCGGTAAAACATAAGCCTGCATACCACGATTCTGCATATACTTTCCCAATTTTCTTATCACTATTATCCTATTTGCCCAGGTCTTAGTGCTTTCGTACTCTCTTTTTGCAGCCCATTTTTCCACAAATTCTCTTGGAAGTGAATCCGGAGCAATATTTTCAGTCAAGGTGGCACGATCTATTGCAGTAAGATGATACGCCTCTGAATTGTATATACGCCCCGAAAGACGCATTTCATCCAGAAAATCTTTGATCTTTTCTTTAAGCGGTCCGTAAAAAGTTCTTTCTATGATCTTATTTCTGTAAACCATTTTCCGCACCTACCAATTCATCGGGATCTAACGCACATTGACGAAGCATTTCCAGATCTACCTGAAGATATATCCTCGTTGTATTTACAGAAGAATGACCTAGTATCTCGGAGATGGTTTCTATCGGAACTTCCTGCTCAAGTAATCTGGTTGCAAGAGTAAAACGTAAAGTATGTAGCCCATGATGTTTTTCTCTGTCAAATGGTATACCCGCAGCCGATAAGTATTTACGCATAACATGAAAGTAATTCGTACACTTGCCATATGGTGCAGAATGTCTTACAAAAACATACTGCGATTTATCCTGCTTCGGGCGACCGTATTTAAGATAATCTATGATTGCTTCACCTACCATCTGGTCAAGCGGGAGCTCCAAAGGTCGCTTTGTTTTGGTTTGAACAAGCCTGATGCAACACTCCTTCCAGTAGAGATTATCAAAGGTCAGATTCTGTACATCACTATCACGCAAGCCGAGATGGGTAACTAAAAGTAATATTGCATAATCTCTTTTTCCGATAGGATCGGCACGATCGACCGCAGCTAGAAGTTTTTGAACCTGTTCTTCCGTCCACACATTGGGAAGAGTACCCGTTCTGCCATGTCTGGGATGAGGTAAGAGCTTTGCAATATCATTATTGATGTAATTATTCTGGTAAAGAAAGTCAAAATATTGTCTTATGACGCAAAGAAACTCTGCAAAAGATCGTTGAGACCATCCGGTTTTTGTTTTCATATATGATAAAACGCATTCTTTATCTATCTGTTCTATCTTTTCAATATGATTATTACAAAGGTAAATCAAAAAATTATTGATGTATCTTTGTTTAAATTCTATGGTCTTATCGGAATTGTACCTGCTTTTACAATGCTCCAGAAAATGCTTGGTCGGAGACAAAAAACAATCTGGTGTTCTTGGTCCCTGAACAGAGCGTTTTCGTTTTATCTTACCTGTGCAGCTATATTCGGATAGAACATCTATGCTTCGTATTGCGAGCTTTATCCTCCACTTAGGAATATCTGACGAGCTTGATTCCGTGTACAGCGATATGCCATACCTCCAATTTAGAAATCTTTCTGCGAGTTCTGCAGTAAAGTATTTTTCTTCTTCACTATCTGCATACTCAATCAAACTATTCCAGTAAGGACTAAATGTCTTAATCGTTATCTCAGCATAGTTCTTTTCCTCCATTAAATTCCTTACTTCTTCAATGACCGCTCTTACTGTTTTTCTTGTTTCCATAGTAAAACCTCCGAAATATATTTGGCATTTTGCCTTCCTTAATTATATATCTTGAAAGTTTTTTATGTAAAGAATTTCGATGTTTTATATCGCTTTTGCTTATGTTTTTTGAATTTCTTTACATAACTTGGGTCTTTTCATGATCGAAATTATGTAAAGCTTTACATAAATTTGATACAATAGCAGCCTTGACCGTTCTTGAACTTAAAGAGGACTATCCGCAAATAATGTTGATTTTGGTGCTGCCTTGTGAAAATCAGACTTTCGGTTGGTCTGTTGATGATATAGTTGTGTATAACGATATAAAGGCAAAAGCCGACAAGTGCGTTTATACTTCCAAAGACTATTATAACGGCTGTATGCAGAAAAGGAATCGTCACCTTGTAGATAACAGCAACGTTTGTGTTTGCTATCTCACGCAAAATTCGGGCGGTACATTCTATACGGTAAATTATGCAAGAGATAATGGACTTATAATTTATAACATAGCAAATGAAGCAGAATAAAAATTATGTTCAATTTGAGTACAATTATCAACCAAGTTTTCGGTATATATTATCGAATTTAATCAAATAAGAAATACACATAATAAAAAATTGTTATTATGACAAATATCATCTTTTTATCAACAAAATGTTTGTATATATGCAAAAAATATGTTATACTCTAATTGTGAAATATTAGTTGGGAGGTCAAAAAGTGGCAAAAACAGCGAAACCGAAAAAAACCGTTTCTATGGAAGAAGCGTTATGGAAGTCTGCGGATAAATTGAGAGGTTCTGTGGAACCCGCAGAATATAAGCACGTTGTGTTAAGCTTGTTTTTCTTGAAATTTGCAAGCGATAAATTCGAGAAACAGCGCAAAATGATAACAGAGAAATATAACGAAAAATTTGTGGATAACATCGCATTTTACACAAAGGATAATGTTTTTTATCTCCCGGGCGAAAGCCGTTGGAGTTTTATAATGGAAAATGCAAAACAAGACGATATTGCTCTCAAAATAGATACGGCTTTGTATACAATCGAGAAAATAAATCCTGTCTTAAAGGGAGCACTGCCCGATAATTATTATTCAAGACTCAATATTGATACAAGCAAGCTTGCGTCCCTGCTTGATGAAATTGATAAGATTAATACGGACGATCCCGAAAATGATATGATCGGAAGGATATACGAATATTTTCTTGCGAAATTTGCGCTTGCCGAGGGAAAAGGCAAAGGCGAATTTTACACGCCGAAATGTATCGTTAACTTGATAGCGGAATTGATAGAGCCCTATGACGGGATACTGTATGACCCTTGCTGTGGCAGCGGCGGAATGTTCGTGCAGTCGATAAAGTTTGTTGAGGCACACAGCGGAAACAAAAAGAAAGTTTCAATATACGGGCAGGAATACACAAACACTACATATAAACTTGCGAAAATGAACCTTGCGGTAAGAGGAATATCCGCAAATTTAGGCGAAACAGCTGCAAATACATTCACAAACGATCAGCATAAAGACCTTAAAGCCGATTATATAATGGCAAATCCACCATTTAATCAAAAAGAATGGAGAACTGCCAATGAGCTAACGGACGATCCACGCTGGGAGGGTTACGAAGTCCCGCCTACGAGCAATGCAAATTACGGCTGGATACTCAATATAGTTTCAAAGCTCTCTCAAAACGGAACAGCGGGCTTTTTGCTTGCG
>JAFUUG010000013.1 GCA_017483905.1 Bacillota bacterium | reverse complement strand
TTCGCTTGTTGTTATATCAAGATTTGAATTTATCAAATTCAGATTTCCGCCGTTTAGATTTAAGTTTTCGTAACATTGCAGTCCGGATATACAGTTTATTATTGTTACATCAGCATTTTCAAATGTTAATGTGCTGTTATTCAGTACATTAATTGCGTCTTGCGTATTTTCTAAATACAGCTTGCCGCTTCCTGTTATTTTGGTATCTTTTGAGAATGCCAAACCTCCTTTTATATGGCTGTCACCTTCTACATTGACTGTCAGACCGTCAACATCACTGCTGACCAAAGTCCCGTAATAACCGAGATATGAATGATACGGCGCTTCCGCATCACCGTTTATCGTAAGGGTTTTGGTTTTGCTGTTGTATTTTAATACACCGCCGTTATTAAGAATGTCATCATTGGTTTTTGTGATATCTGTTGATTCGTTTATCCATAAACTTTCGTCTGCAAACACCGCCGTACTCATCAGCATTACCGCCATTACAGCAAATAAAATTGCAAAAATCTTTTTAAATGAGATCATTATTTTCTCTCCTTTCGTTTTTGTATTATAAGAGATATTCCCTTATAATGGTTTGTATAGTAATTTTATATAATAAAAAAAACACACTCAAAAGGGCTAACTGCTTTCTGTACAGCTATCCCTATGAGTGTGCCTTTAAAGACGATATTTTAAGCATAACGGCGAAATTATGCCGTATGTATGTAGAGCGTAGATTTTCTGCATAACTTTTTCAATACCTTTCGGGAAATTTTTATATAAAACACATTCTATATTATATAGCAAGTTTTCTTGATTTGCAAGTATTTTTTCTTAATTTTATTGAATTTTTCTTATAATGAGCGTATAAAGATAAGTTTGAATTACCCAAAGCAAAGCAAAAAAGGCTCACAATATCGAATTTGCACCGATTTGCAAGCCTTTCCTAAAATATCAAACAAGTTCAACAGCCTTTTTCAGCTTGTTTGCTAATGCTTTCACCTTTCTTTCGCTCAATCCCGTATATTTTGCAATTTTCTCGATACTGACTTCGCCATCTTCCAACATTCTTTTCGCTGTTTTTACGCTGTTATCATAAGCACCCTCGTCAATAAGTTCCTGCATAGACATTGACATAATTTCATTTCCCCTTTCGCTTTCTTTCAAAAACCTCATTCTTTCCGATAATTCGTTGTAATACATATCGTCAGCTTTGCTGCAAAAGAAGTCTTGCATTAAATGCCCTAAAGCTGTATCGTCTTTATTTTCGCCGTTCACATATATAATATGTGCCTCGTCATTAAATTCTATCAATCCGCCTTTACATTTTATGTATCTGTCTACTTCGTAGATTGGCTGTCCGTAGCCGTAAATATCTGTTTCAGTAATGAAAATCACATAGGTTTCGGGCAGTTTATCAAAATATTGATTTGCTCTTATTGCATTTGAATCAATTATGCTGCTGTGAAACCTTGCTCTTTTTGGAATGGCACCGCTTTTTGTTCTTTGTATCTCGACATTTATCACTCTGCCTTTGGTATCACGAGCGAGTATATCAAGAATAACACTCCTGCCTTGTAAATTTTTGTACTCTTTTTGCACCTTAACATCTACTACCGTCAGATCATCTGTATCCAATAGTATTTTCAAGAGAAACTCCGTTAATTCCTTGTTGCCGTTAAAAAATGCCATAAAGAAAACATCATCAATAAGACGATACTTCATTATCTTTCGTTTGATTTTCTTGCTGACGAATATCTTTCTTTTTGCCATAGAAGTTTATCCTCCTTATGTTTTGATTATACCACATTTGCCTATATTATTGCAATAAATTTTTGTGAGATTATCAATATGCTTAAAACCGCTGTTTTATCGCATTTTTTCGACATTTTTTTATTTAACCGTTTTGTTGTTTTCAGCGGTGCTATTATCATCGCAGCAGGAGTTGCGATCGGTGCTTTGGATATTTCAATGTCCACAACGACTACTCCTTGATTTAACTCGTAATTCTCTGTTTTTTGCTCTTGCGGTTTTCGTGACCGCAGGGGCATTTATGGGAGGTGTGATTTTTGTCATTTTTAGAAATTATGATTTGGGATTTATGCAATCTCTCCCTTGAAAGCGGCTTTTCTGATTCGCTTAGTAAAACACTTGCCGACTATAATACTTCCGCAAATACAACAATAATAAATTTAATGAAAGGCAGCGTATTTGCGATAGGTGCTTCACTTCTCACTTTGTTTATGCTTATGGAACTGACAACAATGGTAAATCGTGCTAACGGTGGTGAGGGTGGTTTAGGCAGCTTGAAACTCCCTGCTAATGTGCTTATTAAATTTGCCGTATTTGCTTTTCTTTTTTGCCACATTCCCTCTATTTTGGGCGGTATCGAAAAAATAGCCGTTGAGGTTGGCGGCGGAATGGTATCGGCAGCAAATTTTAATTTCGGTGTCGGTATAAATACATCGCAAGTTACCACAATGGCAAATGCTATTGATAATTTAGGTTTTTTCGATAAGATTTTTACCTATATAGTGGTATTTGTGTGTTGGCTGTTCGTGCATTTTGTTGAGGGAATTATACAGATAACTGTTGTTTTCAGAGCATTTGAATTATGGCTGTATCTGTTATTTTCGCCAATCCCACTTGCAACATTGGCAAGTACGGAATTTCGCCAATCGGCTATAAATTTTCTAAAATCGTTTATGGCTGTGGCATTGCAAGGTGCGGCTATAATTGCTTGTTTTTTGATATATCAAGCACTAATGGGCAGTTTTGTTACAGACTTTGACCCAACAGGTGATGTGAGCAAATTTGTTAATTCTTTTTTGCTGCAAAATATACTGTATGCGGCTGTCTTAACGGTATCGGTGTTTTCAAGCGGAAAAATCATCAAGCAGATTATGGGTGCATTATAGGAGGTGATCGCTAAATGTCAATAGAAGTCAGAGTACCCGAAGAAATAAAGGACTACAAGGAAAGTATCGTAGCAGGCTTATCTATTAGGCAGCTTTTATGTGGCGGTGTTGCTCTTTTAATGGGAGTACCGACTTTTTTACTTCTTAGGAATATAGATCAAGATTTGGCTACCTACGCAACAATGGCGGTTGTTGTTCCTGCTTTTTGCATAGGTTTCATAAAAAAGGATGGCTACAATTTTGAAACATTCCTAAAAATAAAACTTCAATCTTTTTTTGGGAAAAACAAGCGTACCTATGAAACAAACACTACAAGCCATATTCTCCCTATTGAAATAGAGGAATATGCGGAAGTTTACGAGGAAATGAACAAGGAAAAGCAAGAAATGGAGAAAGAACGAGGTGGTAAATGTGTTCGGAACAAGAAAAAAAGAAAATCTGAACGAACAACAAAACAATCAGAGTATGACCTTATCGAAGTTACAGCGAAAACAGTTAAAAGAAAAAGAAAAACAGCGTATAAGAACATTAAAGCAGCAGCAAGAGCAAATCGAGCAAAGAAACAAGAAGAAAAAGAAAAAACTTAAAGCCGAAGCTGCACCGAGCAGCTGTCAAGACACCATAAAATACAAATATATGTTTCAAAAAGGTATATGTCAGTCGGGCGAAAATTTCTTTTCAAAGCAGCTTAAATTCAGCGATATAAATTATCAAGTCGCACAGAGA
>JAFUUG010000260.1 GCA_017483905.1 Bacillota bacterium | reverse complement strand
TTGCCGATACGATAAAGCAAGACAGTAAGCAATCAGTTTAAGAACTTCGCAATATGGGCATAAGAGTTATAATGCTTACGGGGGATAATGAAAAGACCGCAAAAGCAATAGCTTCACAGACAGGTATAGATGAAGTTATTGCAGGTATTCTCCCAAACGGTAAAAAAGATGTTATAGTTTCTCTTAAAAAGCAGGGCAGAGTCGCAATGGTCGGAGACGGCATAAACGATGCTCCCGCGCTTACAAGTGCCGATACCGGAATTGCCATAGGTGCAGGCTCCGATATAGCCATAGATGCGGCAGACATCGTTCTTATGAAGAATTCCTTAAAAGATGTACCGGCAGCTATACGATTAAGCAGAGCCTCTCTTAAAAATATAAAAGAAAATCTTTTCTGGGCATTTTTCTATAATGTCATAGGCATACCCCTTGCGGCAGGCTTGTGGATACCGATATTCGGCTGGCAGTTAAACCCCATGTTCGGAGCTTTCGCAATGAGTTTATCGAGTTTTTGTGTTGTATCAAATGCTTTGCGTCTTAATTTTTTCAGACTTTACGATGCGGGCAATGATAAAAAAATAAATAATAAAGATAATAAGGAGGAAACAAACATGAAAAAAACAATGAAGATCGAAGGTATGATGTGCGGACACTGTGAGGCAAGAGTCAAAAAGGTGCTTGAAGCTCTTGCGGAAGTCGAATCAGCCGAAGTCAGCCATACCGAGGGAACAGCAGTACTCACTCTCACAAAAGATATAAGCGACAGCATTCTCAGAGAAACTGTTGAAGCACAGGATTATAAAGTTATATCCATCTCCTGAAAAATTTGACTTCATTTTCCAAATCGACTTGACATTATTCGATTTTTGCATTATCCTATTTATACTGAGTCTCATTAATAAATGAGTTTAAACACGATAAATTTAATTTTAAAGGAGAAAAATAATGGCAAACGAAAAATTGGTACAGGCAATAACCTCCATGAATGAAGATTTTGCCCAGTGGTACACAGATGTTGTAAAAAAAGCAGACCTGATAGATTACTCATCTGTCAGAGGCTGTATGATAATAAGACCTTACGGCTATGCAATATGGGAGCTTATCCAGAAGCAGCTTGATGAAAGATTCAAGGAAACAGGTCACGAAAATGTATATATGCCTGTTTTCATTCCCGAATCGCTCTTGCAGAAAGAAAAAGATCATGTAGAAGGTTTTGCACCGGAAGTCGCATGGGTAACTCACGGCGGTAATGAAAAACTTGCCGAAAGACTTTGTGTAAGACCTACTTCCGAAACTCTTTTCTGCGAGCATTACGCAAATATAGTTCAGAGCTACAGAGATCTCCCTAAGTTATATAATCAATGGTGTTCTGTAGTCAGATGGGAAAAGACGACACGTCCGTTCCTGCGTTCTCTTGAATTTTTATGGCAGGAGGGTCATACTGCCCACGCAACAGCCGAAGAAGCACAGGAAGAAACACAGAGAATGCTCAATGTTTATGCGGATTTCTGTAAAGATGTACTTGCCATACCTGTTATAAAGGGTATAAAGACAGAGAAAGAAAGATTTGCGGGTGCAGAAGAAACATACACCATAGAATCTCTTATGCACGACGGAAAGGCTTTGCAGACAGGTACTTCCCATAATTTCGGTTCGGGCTTTGCAAAGGCATTCGGCATACAATATACCGATAAAGAAAATAAACTTCAGTATGTTCATCAGACATCATGGGGTGTGACTACCCGTCTTATAGGTGCCGTAATAATGGTACACAGCGATGACAACGGTCTTGTTCTTCCTCCTGCCATAGCACCTGTGCAGGCTGTCATAATCCCTATTGCACAGCACAAGGAGGGCGTTCTTGACAAAGCAGGCGAAATAAAAGAAAGACTTGCAAAAACAATAAGAGTAAAACTTGACGATTCCGACAAAAAGCCCGGCTGGAAGTACAGCGAATATGAAATGAAAGGTGTGCCTGTAAGAGTTGAGATAGGACCAAAGGATATTGAAAATAATCAGGCTGTCCTTGTAAGACGAGATACAAGAGAGAAAATAACCGTCAATCTTGACAATATCGAAAACAGTGTTTCACAGCTTCTTGATAAACTTCAGAAAGAACTTCTTGAAAAAGCCACTGCTCACAGAGAGGAAAATACATTCAAAGTACAAACTATGGAAGAATTTGAAGATCAGCTTAACAAAAAGCAAGGTTTCATAAAAGCTATGTGGTGCGGCGATGTTGAATGTGAAAATGCAATAAAAGAAAAAACAGGTGCAACTTCAAGATGTATTCCTTTTGAACAGGAACATATCTCCGATAAATGCGTATGCTGTGGAAAACCGGCAAAATCTATGGTCTACTGGGGAAAAGCATATTAAAAAACGAATTTACAAAATCCCAAAAAAATAACGGAAAACTTAGTTTTCCGTTATTTTTTGGGGAGATTTTTTATGGTACATTTTATATTGTCATTTTATACTATAAGTTTTTCTATCGGTCTGCCGTCATTATATAATCTCGAATATACATCCGTACATTTTTTAAACTTTGAAAAAGACTTTTTCGCCCCGACAACATCATGATAAACTTTCCAATATCCGCATAGTAAGCAATTGCTTCCTTTATTTTCAATAAATCCTATCACATCTTCTATCGGGTAGCTCAGAAACAATCCTATCTCATGAGGAAATCCGTCAGCATCCTCTATCCTCTGTGCAAGCCTTTTTAAGCACTCTTGCGTATTGCTTGTATCATACCCGTACTTTTCAAGAAATTCACGATTCTTTTCATTTTTAAGATCTTGCTCGAGCTTTTTTCTTCTGTAGAGATAAATAAGCGAACTTTCCGCATTTTTCCTCAATACCGAAACATATATATCAAAGGTATTAAAGAAAGCATTATATTCCTCCGCTACCTTTTCTATCGGACAAACTTCAGTCGAGAAATTGAATATATTACCCGTTTTCAAACCGGCGAGCGTGGGCGAACAATATTTTATTACCGCTTCTCTGAACATAACATATCCTCCCTGTTTTAGAATATATATTCGTAAACAAAAACATTCCCGTTATCAAGTATCAACAATGCTGTGCAAGTATTTTTTTAAGTGCAGATGCACTGCTGCTGTGTGATCTTTCCACTTTTATATTATTCTTTTCGGCCTCCGTCATAGCTGTAAGCACCATTTTATGTGCCACCGTATTTGTAAAAAGTATCATCAGATCAGGCTTTCCTATCTGATTGCTGAACTTTGCAGGCATCTGAGTAAACACTTTAGCCTTGCATGAGTAAGCTTTACACAACTCTTTGTATTTATTTACCATTCTGTCATTTCCGCCAACTATCACAACACTCATTATATTTTCTCCTTTAAATCATCATTTTATCCATCGTAACTCATCTTAATGTGTTAGCATAAACTAACTAAGATAAATATACATCTTTATCCTCTTTTTGTCAATATATATTTTTGATAATTATTATCATATTTTTGTAAATTTTGGTTTTATTGATATTGACTTTGACCTCTCTTTGTGCTATACTATTTGTTGAAATGCTGATGTGGCACAGATGGTAGCGCAACGCATTGGTAGTGCGTAGGTCGGCGGTTCGATTCCGCTCATCAGCTTTTTCCCCATGAAAAGCACCTTGACAAAGGTGTTTTTCTTTTTATAATTTCCGAAAGTAAAGGTCATATTATGAAAAATAAATTCTTCTTAAAAAAAGATATCCTCATAATTCTTATACTTGTTATCCTATCTGCCGTAATTTATTTTATCACTGCCTCATACTACAGTGATAAAAAAATCTATGCCGAAATACTCCATGATAAAAAAGTCATTAAAAAAGTCGATCTTTCCCTGCAAACCAAGTTTTCTCTTCCCGATATTCCAAATATCACATTGGAGGTAAAGAATAATTCCATAGCATTTATCCATTCCGACTGCCCCGATAAAATATGTGTAAATACAGGCTTTATATCCCATGCAGGCTCATCTGCCGCTTGTCTGCCGAATAAGACCGTAGTTCGCATAGTATCATCCTCTCCCGATGATGCCGATGCCGTATCATGATCAAAAAAAGGTGAAACTATATGAAACAGGATAAAAAAACAAAAATTATTACTATGACCGCAATGCTTTTAAGCCTTATAATCGTCTTGTCGATCTTTGAAAGTATGCTCCCCTCATTTCCGTTTCTCCCTCCCGGAGTAAAGCTTGGACTTTCAAATACCGTCATAATGTATTCTCTTTTTTTCACAACAAAAAAAAGTGCCTTTTTTCTTGCACTTCTTAAATCATTTTTTTCATTTATGACTATCGGCTTTGTAGCATTTGCACTCAGCTTATCGGGCGGTATAGCCTCTATTTTGATAATGATATTTCTGACCGCCGTTTTCAAAGATAAAATATCACTTCTGATTTTAAGCATATTCGGTGCAATATTTCATAATATCGGACAGATAGCCGCATATATGCTCCTTTTAGGCGATGCAAATATTCTCTGTTATCTCTCTGTCCTCATAATATCGGGCATAATAATGGGCAGTATAACAGGCACCGTATTAAAACTTATTCTCCCCGCTTTCAACAGAATATTCACAAAAAACAGCGACTGAAAATTCAGCCGCCTTTTTTATACCCATTTTATTCAACTCTTTTAAGTATCAGTAATTTTTGCTCCGGATATATCATATCGGGATCTTCAATATCATTTATCCTTGCGATATCCCCCACCGACGTATTGAATTTTTTTGCAAGTTTCCATAATGTATCACCTTTCTGCACAATATATATGACCATACTCGGTATCCTGTCCAGCACATCTTTGTCTATATCGTCAAATAATATTCCCGTTACCACTCCGACCTTATTCTTCTCAAAAGCATAAGTATCGAAACTTATCACGCATCTGACCTCTACTTCTTTATCCGATATCATGTTCACGCTTATATGCTCCGCATTCACATCTATATTTGCATAATTCACACCGCTGTTTTTCGTACCCTTGGTTTCTATCGTCTGTTTATAAGGTATTTCCGCTTCATAGCAGCATATCGGATTTTCGTCACTGTTTGCGGCATAAAGTATATCAACTTTTACCATACCCTCAATACATATCTTATCTTCGATTATTTTTATCTCGTCAATAAAAACATTTCCGCTTGCCTTTATTATCTGTAAAATACTTTCGGCACTCTCATCAAGTCTTATTATATCCTTTATCGGAAATTGGTTTTTATTTCTGCAAACAAGCCCTGCATATTCTATCTCTTCCCTCTGCGTATCTATCACCTTGTTGATGCAATACCCGTCATCAAATATCTCAACTTCCTTTTCTTCATAACACTTTATTATACATTTGACAACAGCCTCCACATCAATAATTCTCTTTTCCCCATCCTCGTCATTCATCGCATTTATCGTCTTTTCGGGAATATTCATAATTATCTCGGCAGTCATTCCCTCTCTTGCATTTTCCGCCTCTACAGACCCGTTAAAAGGTATCTCATTTTCTATGTAATTTACAACATTTATTTCCTCGTCACTTCTGTATAATGTAGATACCCTCAATATTCCCGATATCTCCGCACTGTCTTTGCCTATTTTAACATTTCTCTCCCCTATGCTCACTCTACAGCTCAATATCTCGTCTATATTTGGTCTGCCGCCGGAGATCGCTATTTCGTCCTTTATCGTAAATTTTTCTTCCTTGCAGCAAACTATGTCATTTATCTTATACTTCTGTTTTCTTATCTGACTTTCATCTATGCCGTCGATACCTTTCACGATCTCCATATTTTCATTTTTTATCAGCTCCGCCGTTACTCTGCAAATTATCCTGTAACCTATTTTCCTGTCATTGATCAGCTCGTAATCGGCATTTATCACATCACAGCATACAACAGCATTCATTTCCCCGTCTATCCCGTCAATATTTATAAAATCGTTAATATCGACCGCAGCACTCATATTCTGCACTTTTTTATCCGTATCTTTTGCCTGATACAATATCTCTATATCCGCTCTTCCCTTGAAACTGATACGTTCGTTGTTTATTTCATAAGAATCTATGTATGTACTCTCGCTTGTTTCAAGTATCTTTTCTATGTCCGGCTTACTGTCCGATAATACTATATCGCCCTCCAGCAATATCTGAACGCTTTCTTTTGCCGCTCTTTTATTTATAGATATATTTTCTTTCAATATTTCCATAATAAAAACCTCCTCATATAATTTACGGTCATGATCACCGCATAATAATTATATGAAGAGGCAGTCGTGTTTATTCTGTTATATCATTATTCACTGCATTATTTATTTCCTTTGCCGCTTTCAGTTCAGCGTTTATCTGTGCATAAGATTTAACGGGTTCAGAGCTTTCTGTGATTTTTTCTTCGATACTTTCCGCCATATTTACAGGAGAAAAAGCAGCCCCCGCATCACCGTAATTTCCGCTGTTAAGTTCGTTATATATTCTCTCTTCCTCATCTCTGTATATCTTTATCTTCCTCATAGCAATAAACATATATACCGCCGTAATTATTATCACCGGGATATTTACCGCATCACCGAAATTTATCACATAGCTTATCCCGAATACCGCAGCAAGCACCCTCGGCATCGTCTTTGCATAAGTAGCCAGCTTATATATTTCTCCTGCTTTCAATCTGCATCTTGTGATAAGACTGATAATAGCTCCGATAATAACATATACCACCGTTTCCCCGAAATATATAAACAGCGATAATATAATGCTTATCACCAATCCCCCGACAGCATACCCGTAAATATAAGCCTCTATCTCCGGAACTATAGCCACAAAATCATTTTTCGTGAAATTTCTGCCCTCATTATGTATTATATCGGCAAGTTTCATTTCCCGGACACCATTCTCATTTTTCACGAAAATGCTCGTACTGTCAATAAGCACAACATTTTTTCCCTTGACTTTGTCATCATTTACGGTATTTTCATCAATAACCATGTTTGTATCTATATTCAGATAAATATTTTCATCTTCATAATAATATGGCTGTTCAAGATAAAGCACCCCGTTATTTACTTCAAAGTAAGGTATATCATTCTGTATGATATTCTCTATTCCGCCCTTACTCTCTATATATTCATTAACAGGCTTAAACGCACCGAAATATACACTTACGAGCGTTATACATACGATCAGAAGGTTCACTGAGAATCCATATATGAATACTTTAGACCATTTATTCTTTATAAATCTTTTATATGTATCAAAATTCCATAGCGAATAAAAAAACTCACTGAATATATTCATATTCATTATCTCTCCTTATTGCTGAGATTCGTTTTTCTGTGCAGCTTCTCTCGCTGCTTTAAGTTCCTCGTTTATCTGTGCGTATGATTTAACGACAGGCTCACTCGTTGGTGTTTCCTGTTCATAGCTGTTATTTTGAGGTGAGTAGCTTTCAGGCACATTATTCTGAGGCTGATAAGCATTACTCATACCGCTCTGCTGATATGACCCCATATTCTGACCGCCAATACCGCTCTGCTGATACGACCCCATATTCTGTGACTGATGATCATTATTCTGCGTATTATCGTCCATGAAAGATGATCTTATCTTTATTCCCGAAGAACTACCCGGGTTTTGACCATAGCTGCTTTGCGAATAATTTCCCGTATTTCCTCTTTGTGTATTTGAACTCACCGCCGAAT
Organism: Bacillota bacterium; assembly: GCA_017483905.1. GTDB lineage: Bacteria > Bacillota > Clostridia > Lachnospirales > CAG-274 > RGIG4831. The sequence goes on along the minus strand of JAFUUG010000260.1, from coordinate 2,167 downwards.
TATAATTATTGTTTATGCTGTCAAATAATGCTTCATTAGGGTCGTCCGCAAAAGAATTTTTATGAGATGCGTAGCTTGCCCCCTCCGAATCATCGTTTATCCTGCGGTTATCATTCATTTTATTGAACTGATCGTTCTGACTGTAGATATCATATCCGTAAGTTGTAGCCGTTATCGCCGCATTTGCAAGTAATGCCGATTCCGATCTCTTTGTTGATATTTTCGATATAGCAATAATTATCTCTATCTCCGTTATTGCAAACATAATAAAACCAAGTATATTCAAACCGAATATACGAAGAAACCCTTTTAATATTACAGGAAATGTCTTTGCATATACGGTTATCTTGTATAATTCCCCGAAAGAAAGTTCCGTTCCCTTTATCTTATTTGCGATAAGAGCTGAGAGCGCATATAATAAAGCACTGAAAAAATATGAAAAGTACTCACCCAAAACCCATACTATCCATATAAGTATCATACTGAAATATACAATTGCCTGCCAGCTTGCTGCTTTTTCCATAAGTGTATCTTTTGTAAATTTATCATTTCCAAAAAATTCATCGTAATAATATTGCTTTATCTGCCCGTTATTTCTTACAATTATTTTTTCATAATCCGCCAGTAAAACATCTTTCCAGAAATCGAAATTATGCAGATCCTCAGTGGTAAATTCATAATTCGAACTGATAAAAGCATATAACTCATCCGAATCATATTCATATTCTTCTTCGCAATATAAATATCCGTCAACTATCTCAAAATAAGGTATATTTTTATCTATCCAGCCGTCAAGACCGTCATTTTCCGCAAGGAAGCGGCTGTAAGGTATAGCCATAGTAAATATAATGCCAAATAAAATAAGTATAGCCTCTATAAACCATACAAGCGTGCCATGTCCCCAGACCCTTTTCTTGTTATATTCGATAAAATCGTAATAAGCATCTGTTTTAGCACCCATTGCATAAAAGACATCCCGTAACATTTTTATTTCCCTCCTGTTTGTCAAATCATATATGATTTGCTTATAATATCCTTTATTAATTTTAATGATATTGTCCTGTCTTGTCAATAAAAACTAAAGAATTGAAATATCTTTGTAAAATATTGCAATAAAAAAGACCGCTTTTCTTGCAGTCTTTTTTATTGCCATTTATTACAGTTATCCTATTCCGCCAATTATTTTCATTACCGCATCCAGCTTTTTTCTCTCATTCTCCGATAAATGACTGTAAGCTGCCGCAAGTACGGCTTTTTTTTCGGTTGTCGTAAGCTCATGCCCTTTCGGCATATTTTTTGACAGTATCATAATTTCCGGTATTATCTCATTCACACTCTTATTTCCTATCCTCCCGAAAAAATCCGCAAGGACTTTTTTCCTGTCTTTTTCTATCGTATCAAATGCAGGATCATTTAATATATCCTCATAGTTATTCATATTTTCTCTCCTTTTGCTGCGTATTTTTTATACTTTGCATTATTTCGCTTATATCGATCATTTTTATTATCATTTGAATTATCCCCTTGTTTCTTCCCTCAAGCTGTTCGGAAACATCTTTAAGCATAGCTTTTTGCCAGTTACCGTTTTTATCCGACGATGTCACCGATACGCTCCTGTATTTCCTCATCAGCGAATTTATCTCCATTATTTTTACAAACATTCCGAGATTTTTCTGATACTCAAAATCAAGATACGGTATTGCCGCCTTTATCGTTTTAAGTGCAGGTGTCTGAAGTTCTTCATCAAATTCCTGTATGTAATGCCTCTGTTTTGTTTCCTTTTTTACAATTTCGGTGTTATTCCCGCTGTTATCATTATTTTCAGATAATATCTTTATCATCTGTATTATCCCTGCCGCCTTCTCTATCTGTGCCAGCGAATCATCATTTATAATACTCCCGTTATTTTCATTTTCCATATCCTCACCTCCGCTGTTATAATTATATTTATCCATATTCCTTTATATGCAAAGAAATGAGGCTGTGAAGAAATTATGAATCAGTACTTTTTTATGCAAGATTATTTTTTTATAGTAAACGACATAAAAAAATGTCGTTTACTATAACCCTCCGGGGGATGCACACGACTGCGTATAAGGAATTTAGCCGCTTTGCGGCACGCAGTCGGTGCGAGTAAACGCCTAAAGTACAAGTACTTTTGTCGTTT
>JAFUUG010000259.1 GCA_017483905.1 Bacillota bacterium | reverse complement strand
TTACAGTATTTATAACATTATCGCCCTCATAGCTTTCTATCAGTTCAACGACTCTCTTTCTCTCTTTTGTACCTATAACGATATTTATTCCCTCGATATTTGCAACTTCTTCAGGGGCTACTTGTGCATAGCAGCCGCTTGCCGCAACTATGGCATTGGGGTTTATCTTTTTTGCCCTTCGTATCATCTGCCTTGACTTTTTATCCCCGAAATTAGTCACCGTACAGGTATTTATCAGATAAATATCGGCAAATTCGTCAAAATCAACTATCTCATAGCCTTTTTGTGCAAATAATTCCATCATCGCCTCTGTATCGTACAGATTGACCTTGCAGCCAAGCGTAGTAAAGGCTATCTTGTTTCCTCTCATCTTCTTCCTCCGTTTATATTTATCTTTGTATTTTAATTTCTATTCACAATGCACTTCAAAACAAATACACCCTGCAAGCATTTCCTCATCATCAATGTAACGCCCACTTTTAACATCTTTGTATATTTTACGGGCAATTACTTTAAGATAATCTCTGTATTTTAAAATTGCCTTATGGAAAGTTTTCTTATCCGAACTATTGCATAAGCAAAATAAAACTTCTGCCTCTTTCCTATCTATCGATTCTCCTCTGCATTCTTCTATAAAGTTCTTTTTCTCCTGACTTGAAATATTATCACGACATTCTATAAAAAACATTAGCTCATCATATTCTATCTGAAAATTACATATTGAATTTCTGTAAAACGGAGTTATCCTTAAATATTCTGTCGTTTCGTCAGCTTCTATTATCAGTTCCAATAAGCGTAATAATTGATGAATAGCTAAATAAGTACAAAATTGTGGATTATAATCTCTTGTACTCTTATAAACAATTTCACTTATTTTTCCTTTATTATCCATAATTTTTCACTCACTTCAATATCCTGTTTTTTATGTATCTGTAATCACCTACCAGATAACCCATCTGCTGTTTGAATAAAGCCTTGAATACATTTATATCATTTATTCCTACAGTTACGGCTATCATATCATCTGTCATATTCGTTTTCATTATCAGCTTAACAGCATTGTCTATCCTCACTTTATTGAGGTATTCAATAAATGACATTTTGGCATTTTCAAGTATTATCTTTTTAAAGTATTCAGCCGAACAATTCATTTCCTTTGCGACCTTTGCCGCCGTAAGCTGCTGTGCATAATTTACAGATATATAATCTATCGCATCTTTGTATATCGTATCTTCCCTGTTCTTTCTTATATTTCTTACCCGCCTGCAAAGATTTTCAAGCCCTTTTTCCATATATACCCTTGCAGCCTCGCAGTCCTCGAATCCAAGTATCTCTCTTGTATTAAAGAATTCGTTTATCCCACCTATGTCCATTCCCTGTTCTGCCGCATTTCTTCCTACAGATATAAGTATATCCATTATTATCTGTCCAAGCAGATTTTTAGGCAGTGGTCTTGCCTTTTCAAGCGCATCAAATAACTCCCTCAGTAATTTTTTGCAATAATCGAATTCACCTATCACAGCCGTATATACCAGCAGCATTTCCCTTTCTCTCGGATAACTGTATGTTATCTTGTTTTCAGGTTCAACGTATTCTATCGGTATTATGGAATTATAGCCTATAAGACACCTGTAACGAAGTGCAGCCTCCGCCTCTTCATAAGCAGTTTTTATATCCGAAAACATTCTGTATACCCTGCTTATGCCTATAGAAACATTCAGATTGCTCTTCTCTCTTACTTCTCTCTTTATCTCCGTCAGAAATGCGATAATTTCATCAAGTTCTCCGCATTCGCCTATTATCATAACTATCTCATTGAATCCGTTTATGAAAGCCTTTCCGTTCTCTATCCTGTCATTTACGATATTAAGCATCTGAAATATAACAAGATGTTTTTCCTTTTCATCAAGTGCAAGAACTATCTTCTTGAAATGGTCTATTCTCAGATTGGCAACAACATAAGGTCTGTCTATCCTTATATCGAAATAATCAAGACTTCCCTCAAGTTCACCCTCGTTTTTCATATGACCTTTTATAAGCGTTGTCAGAAACTGCGTTTCAAACATCAGCATCTGCCCCTCATATTTCCTCATAAGTTCCTGCTGCTGTTCATCAATGAGTTTTTCCTTTTCAAATATGGCAATAGCCTCTTTCAGACATCTTTCAAGTTCTCTCGGCTTAACGGGTCTGTACATATATGCTATCGTACCGAATTCAAGACACTTTTTCATATATTCACCCTCGGTTATATTGCCGTAGAGGATAATTTTTATATCCGGATAATCGTCATGAAATTCTTTTATCGACTGAACGGCATTAGAGCCAAAAAAACGCACTTCCATCAAAACTATTTCGGGCATATTGTTTGCGATATTTTTGTATAATTCCCTGATGGACAGTGCAGGTCTTATCACATCAAACACCGAAAAATGTTTTCTTATATACGATTTAAAATTTGAAACATTGTCTATCTCAAGATCTGCCACCATTAATTTTATCATAACAACACCCCCTTATTTTAGTTTTCCATTATTTATATCGTCATTTTTCGCCTTTTTCATAAGTCGCTTTAAAAGCATTACCGACTTATAATTCTATATTATTATTCAATTTTTGTCAATGCCTCAGAAAAATCTCATTTTTCGGATTATTTGACTTTTATCCGCATATATGGTAAAATATACACCATAAACATTATACCGAAAAAGGAGCAGATATTATGCCAAAAGAAAATCTCAAAGAAAAAAAGATAAATGAGCTTTCTCTTTCACTTATCGAAACAAAAATAAGAAACGAACTTGCGGGACTTATATATAATCTTACATATTTTACCGTTAATCCTGTTGATACACCGCTTCACAGCGACATTACCGCCCTTAACGATGAAATACTATCTCTGTATTACGAACTTCCGAATGTACTCAAACTTTCTCCCAAAGAGAGAATTTCCTATAATGAATCTCTTACCGCCGTTAAAAATAAAGTAAAGAAGACAGCTCTTCCTCTTCTTACACTTAATTATCTTTCTGATATAATAACAGATTCGGCATCACGTTCACTTCTGGCAAACAGTGATATGCCTCTTGATGTCATAGACTCATACACTCTTAATAAATTAAAACTCGATTGCTATGATTATATAACAGAAAACGGAACATTCGGCACTATTCCTTATGTAAGAATAAGTGATATCATATCTATGATGCCATTATGTATGACAAAGAGTAACTTCATTGATATTCTTACCCGTTCATTCAATGTGACATTTTCGCCGTATTCAAAGGATTTCCTTGATGAAAAATACTTAAACCTTAAAACTATGATAGCCCCTCATTTAAGTGAAGACTTTCATAAATATTGTCCCGAAATATCAAAGAAAATAGAAGAAGCATTTTTATCTCCTTTGCCAGAAGATAATGATTCTCTCGCTGCTTTAATTGCCGATATTAATGATAAGTCAAACAGTGTAAATGATATCATCTCTGTGTTATCTTCATATTATGACAGTGTAACTATACTTATGATAATTTCAACTTATTGCTTAGATGAAGAATATCTTCTCGGAGAAGACATCATATTAAAAGATCTTTACTATTCTTCATTGAACAAAGAAAACAAGGACTTTTTCTGCGAAGAAGTACATACACGCTCCGAAGAAAAGATCGAAGAGCAGAATGATGAGCTTAAAGCTCTCGAAGCAGCTCTTTCTTCGACTATAAAAGGAGTAAAAGAATTTTCCGAAGAAACAAGAATGTATATAAGAATAATTTATAATATCAATAATTTATCAAAAGAAGATATATATTCATGGTATATACATCCTTATGATAATTCCGAACAAGTAGTCGAAGCGGATAGTATCAGGCAGAAAACAGAAGAATTTATCTCATATATAAATTCACTTGATATCCCTTCAAATAAATTCAAACTCTTAAAGCAGTATTTTCTCGGAAATATCATGGTAGATATGTCACCCGATGAATTATTCAATTATTTTGACCTGTTTGCGGAACGTGCAGCGGAAAATAACGAATACAAAATTGCAGCAGTAAAACTGCATGACTTTATATCCGAATATATTTCCGAGAATCATCCCGTTCATCACCATCATCACGATCACTGTGACTGCGGACACGATCACCACCATCATGACCACGATCACTGCGACTGCGGGCATGAACATCATCATCATTGATTCTGAAATTGCCGCTTACACTGCGGCAATTTTTAAAAAGGAGAATAATTATGCTCAATAAGTTTCTTGATTATATATCGACCGTTCCGAATCAATTTTTCGCCGTATCCTCTGCCGAAAGATCTCTTGCAGAAAAAGGCTTTTTGCGTCTTTACGAATCCGAGCCTTTTTCTCTTGAAGTGGGCGGCAGATATTACATAAAGCGAAATAACTCCTCCCTCATAGCCTTTACTGTCGGAAAAAATATTTTAGCCGAGGGTTTCCGAATAATAGCCTCACATACCGACAGTCCCTCTATCGTCATAAAACCGGACAGTGAGATATCCTCCGAAGGCTGTATAAAACTTAATACGGAATGTTACGGCGGACTTATCCTCTCAACATGGTTTGACAGACCTCTCAGTATTGCCGGAAGAGTCATATATAAAGAAGACGATAAGATAAAAGAACGCCTTATCGATCTGGGATCACCCGTACTCACTATCCCAAGTCTTGCGATACATCTTGACAGAGAAATAAACAACGGTCATAAAATAGATAAGCAAAAAGAACTTCTCCCGATAATCGCACTTGCAGGAAACGACAAAGATGAAAAATTCGATCTGACAGACATCTTATCTTCGGAATTTTCAATAGACAAAAAAGATATCCTTGATTACGAACTATCTCTCTATGACACCGAAAAACCATGCTTTTTAGGCTTGAATAAAGAATTTATATCCTCCCGCTCCATTGATGATCTCTCAATGGTATATACATCATTAAAAGCATTTGAAGAATCTGATTTTTCATCAACATCCGTACTTGCTCTGGTAGATAACGAAGAGATAGGAAGCCGCACAGCACAGGGCGCAGACGGTTCCTTTATTTCAGCCGTTCTTGAACGTATCGCTCTTGCATTTTCGGATAAAAGAGAATATTATTTTTCATCTCTTGCAAGATCGCTTATGGTATCGGCAGATGTTGCCCATGCCGTTCACCCGAATTACCCCGATAAAAGCGATATAACGTCCAGAGTTTATATGGGAAAAGGAATAGTTATAAAATACAGTGCCCCTAAAAAATATGGCACAGATGGCATATCATCTTCTGTATTTACCGATATATGCCGCTCATCTGACATAAAATATCAGAAATTCACAAATAACTCAAATATTCCGGGCGGCTCTACCATAGGTTCAATGACCTCTGCCGCTTTAGGTATACCTGTTATTGATATGGGAATACCCGTTCTTGCCATGCACTCCGTAAGAGAATTGTGTGCAGCCTCAGATATAACAGATTCCTACAAATTTTTCAAGTCATTTTATTCCTATCGCTTATCGAGAGAAATTTAAAGACCATGATTGAAAGTTTCTTATACTCTTAAATTGAAATATTTTCCGTTTAAGAGTATAAGAAGTGGCTGACCACCTTATACACAGTCGTGTGCATTCTCCGAAGTGTATTATACTGAACGGCATTTATTCAGGTTTTATATCTTTCTGTTTATAATCATATACTTCTATATTGCAAAGTTCCCCACCATTTTCTATCTCAAAGACAGTTATAACGCTCCTGTAAAAATATCCTATCTCATTTTCTTCGGGGGTTATCTTCATTTCGACTTCATATTTTGCTGTATTTATACTGCATAAATTCCAGTCATCATTATAATAGCAGCAGGCATTGCCGTCTTTATTCGTTTCCCATTTTGCGGAATCATCTACTCTGTCATAAGTCTTGAACTGCTCTGCAAGTCTTTGTGCAATGTTGTAAGCTTCTGTCTTGTTTCTGCTCATTTCGCTTTTTTCTTTGGCTGCCGCAAAAAGCCCAAGTACTATAACCACACATATAACAAATACAACAAACATTATATTAAATTCTATAAGAAAGCTTTTAATGCTCCTGTAATTGTTCAATTTTGTCACCTCCGCTGCGAAGTGTAATGCTCATTGAATGACTGTTATTTTCAGAATCAGACATTTTTATAGTTATAAGACCGTTTTTTTCCGATTTTATCTTAAATCCGGAAAGTTCAATAAGTTTATCGCCATATCCGAGATCAGCTTCTTTGTCTGCACTCTGAACGTATTCTTTCAGATACCCGTCGTGATAATATATGTATGTATTATAAACTATCCCGTTGTTTTCTTCTTCTATCACAAGAGAATTGACCTCATTAATATGTTTAAGGTAAACTTTCCCCTCTGCATCGCCGGAATGGATCTTATTTGAAACATAACATAATACAGTTCTCGCTTTTTCGTTTTCTTCCGATTGAAATAAAATTTTGCTGTAAATATTATAAGAAGCAAAAATCATAACCATTGAAAATATAGCAAATATTCCGAAGATCACAATAATAACAAATTTTTCGTTCCTCATTCGGATATTCCTCCTACTGTACGGACTTTTACAACAGGTCTGATGTTTGAACCCTGAACTTCATATTCTACGGAATATTTATCCCTGTCTATTACAACACCGTAATTTTCTTCAAGATAATCTATATTATACGGATAGCTTCCCTCTATAGCATAGCAGCTCATAAGCGCACTGTCTATATTTGATTTTACTGCATCGGCACTGTCGCTTGCAATATTTCTCTCCATACCGAGAAATGTATAAGTGAAATATGCAGCACCGATAATAAATATAGTTATCGCTGCGATATTACCTTTTCTTTTTTTGGGTCTATACAGATACATAAATATTTCACCTCATACTACTACAAGTTCAATGTTATATTTATAAGCGGTATCATTACAGAAAGCAGTATCATACCTGTTACAAGAGAGAGAACGGCGATTATCATAGGCTCCGCAGCCGCAACGCTTCTCTCTATCTGTTCCATAGCCATCTCAAAATATATCCCCGACATTTTTTTTGAAACAGATGAAAGTTTTTCACTCAGTTCTCCCGCTTTTATCATCCTTCTGTGCAGTCCCGACAAAAGCTCTGTTTTTTCAAGTGCTTTGTCAAATGGATCTCCGTTTTTTATAAGTTCAACGCATTTATCAAATTTTTCACGGGTTTTCTTTTCCCTGACTATTTCCGCCGCTCTTTCTGCCGCTGCCGATATTTCGTTTCCGTCATCTAAAATTATCTCCAGCGATTCAAAAAATCGGGCAATTTCCATATTATAGCCTATTTTTTTAAAAAACGGCATTTTTACTGTTATTTCTCTCAGATACGCTCTGCCGGCATCTGTTCTGTTCATCAAAAAAACAACAAAAAGCAAAAATATTATAATACTACTTATTACTATAGTTACACTGCCTACCGCAATTCCCTTTTCAAGTATGAGCATATCCCCCTCTGCTATCTGTCCTTCAAGATTAAAAAACATTTGTGAAAACACAGGCAGCATAAACTTTATCAATATTCCTATCACGCATACCATTATTATCATAAGCAGTATAGGATAAGACACGGCACGATGAATAAGTTTATATAAGTTATTCTCTCTTTCGTAAAATGCAATAAGAGATTCAAGTGTTTTTTCGAGATTATTTGTTTCTTCACCTAATTTTATCATTCCCACCATATATTCCGGAAATATTCCCGTTGCTTCCAAAGCTGAATGAAGTGTACCGCTTTTAGCATAAGATGACTGTATTTTTCTGAAATACTTGCTTTCTCTTTTCATTCCCTCACAAAGTGCCGTTATTCCCTCTTCCATAGACAGATCCGTCTGCAAAAACAATAATACCTGCTGACAAAAAACGGCTGTTTCCTCAGCTGAAATACATTTTTTCATCCGATCCTGCTCCTTTCGTTATAATTTTATCTATATTCAATACGAATAACTTTCCATATAATCTTCACCGACCGCTCCGCCTGCCGCAAATGTCGCATCATAAAGTTTCCATTCACCATCGCAGTACACCATATTCCATGAATGCCAGCTTGCCTCTTTTGCAGAGCCGTAAATGACTTTTGTGGGGATATTCTGCGATCGCAGCATAACTGCCATAAGTACCGAATAATCTATACAGATACCTTTTTTTTCTTTTATCGTTTCATCTGTATCTGATATATAACCGTTTTCGACATTGTCCGCCTTTTCGTAATCATACTTTATATTATCTTTTATATATTCAAATACAGAATTTATTTTATCGTTGTCCTTTTCACCGACGTAGCACAGCTCCATAGCTTTTTTTACTGCAAGATCGTTTTCGCCGTAATCGACTATAGATGATGAATAAAGATATGGCATCAATTCATTTGATATCATTACTTCAATATCAGCGGAATATATCACAGAATATGCCGCACCGCCTATATTTTCAAGCGTTCTTACAGTATATGTACCGCTTCCCATCTGAAGAGGGAAATCATAGAAATTTCCATCTGCTTTAATATCATAGCTGTATGTCATATCATTAAGTATGATCTGCAATTTTACTCTTCCCTGAGTTTCTTCCTGACTTACCATTATACAGCCGTTTGCTTTTTCGCTGGCATCTATTTTTGTTCCGTTGCCTTCATATATTTCTTTTCCTTCCGGCATAGCCGTATAAATATAACATTCTGTTTTTTTCTGAGTATCTTCTTTTTCTACTATAATATCATCATAAGGACGAGGTACTTCCGGAGGTTTTATATTTTCGCTTGTACAGCCTTGCAGTGTAATTATCACACATAAAAAAAGAAAGAAAAAATATCTTTTTATCCGCATCATACCTCACCTCCTTAAAAATCATAGGGTCATCGCATTGACGACCCTATATTACAGTATATATTATAATGAACTTAATATTTCAGACAGTATTTCTTCAGCTATGTCATATTCAAAATCACGCACATTTGCAAGAGCTTCTTCAAGCCTGACATTTACATAATGTTCTATCTTATATGAAAGTACTTCCTCAAGAATGACCTCACATTCCTGTTCGTCGAATTTCCTTATGCAGTCAAGTGCCGCTGCAACTTTTTCTTTCAGACTGTCATTATTGATATTTTTCTTCATCTCATAAGATGACGTATTTTCTGTAACAAAATTATACTTTATCAACTGATTTTTTATTGTTTTGACAAGTGACAACAGCTTCTCGGTAAAATCATCAACATTTGT
>JAFUUG010000258.1 GCA_017483905.1 Bacillota bacterium | reverse complement strand
TTTCGTATTTTGTTTTATATAATTTCTTTTCTATGGTTGAAAGGTTAAGAGGTCTTGAGTTTGTATGACTTTGAGGAATATAGTTGTAATCGTCTTCGTCATCATAGCTATAAGTATTACTATTGTTGTTATATAAATCGAAATCATACGGATTGCCATATTGATTAAGATGGTAGTTTTGTGCCATTTTGCTCGGCTGTGAATGGTAAAAGCTGTTATCTTGCTGATCCATACCGTTAGCCATAAAACTTTGCGGTTTGATTTTTGCTTTTAATCTGTCAACACGGGTAGATAAGTCATCTTTCTCGTAAGTTTTATTAAATGTCTTTTGTTCGAGTTTGGAGAGTCTTGATTTTATGTTTTCATTTTTGTGTTCTTGTTTGAATACTTGTTTTTCTAGTTCATTAATTACCGGATAATCCATATTTTGTGCTTCTGCCGGTTCTTTTTCTGCCAGAATGAAATCATCTTCTTCCATGAAAGTATCTTCTTTTGGTGTTATTTCTTGACCTATTTGGTCTGCAATTAGGTCTTTTTTTAGTTTTGAAATTCTGTTTTGCAGCTGACCGTTTGATTTTTTACCGTAAACTTTTTCTTCTATTCTGTTTACCCTGTTTTCGTCTTGTTCGTTTGAGTATGTGTACCCGTACAATGAATTTTCTATTTTATCGAGTGTGGTGTTTTGTGCATATGTGCTAATAGATGCAGTCAGAAATAACGCTAAAAAGATAATTGTTTTTTTCATTTTAATTTACTCCTTAGCGTTAGGATAAATGTTTTTGGGGGCAAATGTTATTCTATGATTTGAGAATATTTCAAAAATAAAAAAGAGTGCTTTTTGTGTAAGACAAAAGCACTACTTTTGTTTTTTATTATCTAAATTACTTACATAGTTTTGGCAATTTTTAATTCTTTTAAAGCTTTTAGTTCTTCTTGATATGGCGAAATTGCCGTAATTTCTTCAATAACTTTCGGAAGCTTTTCTATTACGTAATCGATTTCGTCTTCTGTTGTAAATCGGCTGAGACTCCAGCGAATGCTTCCGTGAATTGCTGTAAATGGTACATTCATTGCTCTTAGTACGTGGCTTGGTTCCAGTGAACCTGATGTACAAGCAGAACCTGAAGATGCACAAATTCCAAGATCTGAAAGGTGAAGAAGAATTAGCTCTCCTTCAATATATTCAAAACCGATATTTGTTGTATTCGGAACCCTTTGAGCAAGTCCTGTATTTACCCTTGCATTGTAGATGTTGTGAATAATACCTTTTTCTAATTTATCTCTTAATCTTTTTACTTCGGTCATTTCATATTCAAGGTTATCTGCTGCAAGTTCTGCGGCTTTGCCAAGTCCTACAATATATGGAACATTTTCCGTTCCTGCTCTTTTGCCTCGTTCTTGATGTCCTCCGATAATCAGAGGGGTTATCATTGTTTTTGAGTTGACATACAACGCTCCGATACCTTTTGGTGCATGTAATTTATGTCCGGAAATTCCGACCATATCAACACCTGTTTCTTGTACATCAATAGGTACTTTGCCTGCTGCTTGAACTCCGTCTACAAAGAATTTGGTATTTGGATTTTTTGATTTGATAATTTGTGAAATTTCCCCGATTGGATTTAGAACTCCGGTTTCGTTATTCGCCCACATAACAGATACCAATGCCGTATCGTCTTTTATTGCGCTGCGCAATTCATCCAGATTTAATTCTCCGTTCGAATTTACTCCGATAAAATCAACGCTGTATCCTTGTTTTTCAAGATATTTGTATACA
>JAFUUG010000257.1 GCA_017483905.1 Bacillota bacterium | reverse complement strand
TACTGCCTTTCCTTTCTTATTAAGGAAACACTGTTTAATAAGTCAGAAAAAAGTTTCTGAAAAAAATCGACGTTTAAAAATTTTTTCTGCGTTGTGGCTAAATCAGTATTTCCTTTACTACAATTTTAAATTACTATATATAATATCACAAAATCGGCAATATAACAATTCCATTTGAAAAAATATTTTGCGTAAAATCACGGAGTATCCGGAATGAATATCGTTACGATGATACCGCTGCCATTACGGGAGGTGATAGCAGCACCGTTACACATTGAAAATTTCCGTGAGAAAAGTACAGGAACAAAAGGCTATCTTATACGCCTTTGTGAAAGAAGCAAATCTTGTGATAATTGCATAGATATTTACAAGCATTATCAAAACGGACGGAATGAGCAGAACAGGATAAGGTTCACTACTTTTATATACATTTTCCTCGGCAATAGTATAAATGACTGTCGTAAACTGCGTAAATACAAAGAGAACGAGATATATTGCAAGAAAAAAGATAAAAAGGCGGAAAAGTGTATTATTAAATTAAAGTGATCCTTGAAAAAAGGCATATTCTGCTATACCCAAATCAAGTGAAACAGACGTTGTGACAGCAGAGAATACATATAAGAACAATATGCCGAAAAATACGGAGATATTTTTTGAGCACCGATGTGTTTTATCATGAATATTCTCTACAATCAATATAACACAAAAGATAAAAGTTTTCAATAACATTAAATTTTTACAGATGAAAATAATTAAAAAAAATTCCTATTTACATTTTGTAGAACAAACGGTATAATCACTTCTAATCATAATTTTAAATGATTAAATAACCAACAAAAAAGGAGACTTTGTCATGAGAAGAAGATTTATAAGTTTATTTTTTACAGCGGTGTTTGCAGCAGGAACTTTAACAGGATGCGGAGGCAGTGTCGAAACAACGGTGCAGACATCGGGCAACGAAAATACGGCAGCTGTTGAGGAAAACAAGGACGTTACCCTTACAAATGTATCTTACGACCCTACAAGAGAACTTTATGCGGCATACAACGAACTTTTCAAGGAACACTGGAAGGAAACCACAGGTGGTGAAATTGAGATAACACAGTCGCATGGAGGTTCGGGCAAGCAGGCACTTGAGGTGGCAAACGGTCTTGAAGCGGATGTTGTTACGCTTGCACTTGAATATGATGTAAATGCAGTACAGAACGCAGGTCTCATTGACGAAGGTTGGCTTGATGAATTTCCGGAAAGCAGTTCACCGTATACTTCCACGATAGTATTTCTTGTAAGAAAAGGAAATCCCAAAAATATAAAAGATTGGGATGACCTTACAAAAGAGGGTGTCGGTGTTATCACACCCAATCCTAAGACTTCGGGCGGTGCTTGCTGGAATTACCTTGCGGCATGGTCTTATGCAAAGAAGAACATCAGCGAGGATGAAGAACAGATAAAAGACTTTGTTAAAAGCATTTACAAAAATGTTCTTGTGCTTGATTCGGGTGCAAGAGGTGCAACAACATCTTTTGTTGAAAACGGTCAGGGCGATGTACTTATTGCATGGGAAAACGAAGCGTTTTTATCCATAAAGGACTATCCGGAAGATTACGAGATAATTGTTCCGAGTTTAAGCATACTTGCACAGCCTTCCGTTGCTGTTGTTGACAAAGTAGCAGCTAAGCACGGCACAAAAGAAGCGGCAACAGAATACCTTAACTATCTCTATTCAGACGAAGCACAGAGAATTGCGGGAGATAATTTCTACCGTCCTTCAAATCCCGAAATTCTGAAAGAGTACAAAGATGTATTCGATGTTGATGTAAACCTTGTAACTATTGATGATTTCGGAGGTTGGAACGAAGCGCATGAAAAGCACTTTACGGACGGCGGCATTTTCGATCAGATCTACGAAAATTAGTTCTAAAAGGAGAGCACCGATGAAAACAAAAAAGAAAAAATCAAAAAACGGCAGAGTTATACCCGGATTCGGACTCTCCTTGGGTATAACTCTTACAATACTCAGTTTTGTGGTGCTTATACCGCTTGCAACACTTGTTGTTTTCACATCTGGAATGAGCCTTCCCGATGTTATTGCAACAATAACCAAACCGAGGGTACTTGCAAGTTTTGAAGTCAGCTTTCTGACGGCATTTATTGCTTCGGTGATAAACACTTTTATGGGTATTATCCTTGCATGGGTGCTTGTAAGATATGATTTCCCTTTCAAAAGACTAATGGACGGTATGATAGAACTGCCTTTTGCACTGCCGACGGCAGTTGCGGGCATTTCACTTACCGCCCTGACGTCAAACAACGGTCTTGTCGGCAGTTTCTTTGCAAGATTCGGTATAAAACTTGCATATACCCGTGTAGGTATTACGATAGCACTTATATTTATCGGTATACCATTTGTTGTGAGAGCAGTTCAGCCTGTGCTTGAAAAACTTGATCTTTCTTATGAAGAAGCGGCGGGTGTTATGGGTGCGGATAGGTTTACTATATTTCGCAGGGTTATTTTTCCCGAAATTTGGCCCGCTGCAATAACAGGCTTCGGTCTTGCGGTCGGCAGATGTATAGGCGAATACGGAAGCGTTGTTTTTATTGCGGGCAATCAGCCTTTTGAAACGGAGATAGCTCCGCTTATAATAATGTCCGAGTTACAGCAATACGATTACGCATCTGCAACGGCAATAGCTCTTGTTATGCTTATATTCTCATTTTTGATACTGTTTCTTGTGAGTTTTTTCCAGGCAAGAAATACGGTAATGATACAGGGAAGAAGGTGAAGATATGGTCAAGAAAAACGAAAATAAATTTGTAAAGTACATTTTGATAACGATTTCGGTCATTTTCCTTTTTCTTTTTCTTGTACTGCCGCTTTATGTTGTGGTTACCGAGGCATTCAAAAAAGGTGCCGGACAGTATTTGCAGGCAGT
>JAFUUG010000256.1 GCA_017483905.1 Bacillota bacterium | reverse complement strand
CTTGATATTGATATTCTCATAAAATTTTTGTTTCGGTATACGCTTATTAAATTCCGTAAATTCAGGCAATCCAAACACACCGCCACCTCATTTCACAACAAGAAAACATACAAGCTCAAAATCTTCCTTCCCCGATACATCTGCTACGAGTGCGGAAGTTCCCCCGCTTTTGAACAGACTGTCAATGTCGCTCTCTTCCTTTTTGTTTATTATCGAATTAATAGCATCATTCAGCAATATTGAAATATCCGACATATTACGTCCGTCGTCCGTTTCTTCATTAAATTTCCTGTATACTTCCCTTATCGGCTCTTTCTTTCCCTTGCATAAAAGTCGCATTTGATCAAGCAGTTTTTTCGGATCGAGATGATCGCAAACGACCTCTCCATTCTTATCCACATATACCATATAAAACGGGTGTATTCGATTAAGGCTGTCCGTATTGATATTTTTATTCAGATTTTTAAGTACAAATATCACACCCTCGGGCAATTCCTCGTTTGCCGGCACGACCGCATGAAGACCAAAAGGCTTTGTATCAAGGCTTTTATCGTTTTTTACATATTCCATCAGATCAAGTCTGAATTCATTAAGTCCAAGATCCATTATTGATATACCGCCCGACATATCTTCCATATCCACGACTTCGTCTTGCAGTCTTTTTAATTGTGCTTTTCTGTATTCAAGATCGTTCTTCTCGTCTTCGCTCAATATATTGTCATCGCCTGTTGCCGTCATATCAACTATTTTCATTCGTGTTTCTACCCTTGCTTTCAGATTTATATATTCATCAAGCGTTACATCAGGCCAGAAATTGACAAGCTGGATACACTCATTTTTGCTTCCTATACGGTCTATTCGTCCGAATCGTTGTATTATACGTACAGGATTCCAATGTATATCATAATTTATCAGATAATCACAATCCTGTAAATTCTGTCCCTCCGAAATACAATCCGTTGCAATAAGTATATCTATATCGACATTATCATTTGGCATAAGTAAATGCTTGTCCTTCGATATCGGCGAAAAACAAGTCAGAACGGTATTCATATCGGTACGTTTCATTTTCGCAGTAGTTTTTCCGTCAACACTGCCCGTTATAAGTGCCGTATTGAGAGAAAATTTATTTTTGATATATTTGCTTATATGCTCATATAAATATTCCGCCGTATCAGAAAAGGCCGTAAACACAATAATTTTCTTATTATCGGGATTTATCGGATTTTCCGTTTTATAGCTTATCAATGAAAGAAGATCCTGCAATTTAAGATCATGTTCGGCTGTTATATCCCCGACCATAGATACAAGCAGATCAAGTATTTCTTTATCTGCCTTTAATGATTTTTCCCACGAGATATAATCCATATCGGCTATTTCAATTTTAACTTTTTTACCGAAAGAAAATAATTCGTCATTATTCTGATCATCAAAGTCAAATTCATCTAAATTTGAAATATCCGCAATTTCCACTCTCATAGATTTGTTATTTTTAAAATCATCTATTATTTTCAGTGTATCCGTCAGAAGCTTATCTATCCTGCTTAATGTAAGTCTGAAAGAATGAACGGAGCTTTCCATTCTTTTCATAAGATTGATACTCATGAGTCTTTTAATGCCCTGTTCACGATTTTTCTGTGTAAGACCCGAATTTTCAGCCTTATTTTTGTCAAATATCTTCTCATATTTTGCAATTCTGCTTGATAATATAAAATGTGATGGTGTATATATAGCAAGGTTAAGTGCGCATATCTGTTCAAATATTTCATTGTAATTTATTGCTGTAGGAAGATCTGTCAGCCCCGATCTTATGGAAATAGGTTTAAGTCGTTTCGGGAATGTACCTATATCCGCAGTATCATAATATTTTTCGATATGTTTTCTCGATCTTGCAATAGTTACAGAATCAAGCAGTTCAAAGAAATCGAAATCGAGCATTTTAAGTAAATTCTCTGTTGTACGTTCTTTTGGCTCAAAGTTACTCCATACATTGAATGCTTTTTGCGCCGCCTTGAAAATATCATCTATCGAACGCTTTGTATTTAATTTATCATCTATAAGGCTGCTGTCACCCTCATAAGCAAGTGCAAGTTGATTTTTCAGGTCATTGAAACGGTTATTTACAGGTGTTGCCGATAACATCAGCACTTTTGTCTTAACACCTTTTCTTATGACATTATTCATAAGCTTCAGATAACGGTTTTGTTTTTCGTTATTATCGTCATCTTGTGTTATTTTACCGCCGTTTCTGAAATTATGAGATTCATCTATGACCACAAGGTCATAATTTGCCCAATTTATACGGCTAAGATCTATACCGTTTGAATTTCCGTTTGTACGATTAAGATCTGTGTGGTATAACACTGTATAGTTTAATCTGTCTGCCGCTATAGGATTGTTTACATAATTATCCCTATATGTATTCCAGTTATTTGTCAGCTTTTTGGGGCATAAAACAAGTACTGAACGATTCTTATTCTCATAATACTTTATGACAGCAAGTGCTGTAAATGTTTTGCCGAGACCAACGCTGTCCGCAAGTATACAACCATTGTATTTTTCGAGTTTATTAATAATTGCAAGTACCGCATCCTTCTGAAAATTATAAAGCATATTCCATATTTTGCTTTCCTTAAAACCGGTAGCCTCATTTGGCAGCACATCTTCCGAAATATCTTCAAGAAACTCACTGAAAATATTATATATCGTAAAAAAATATATAAATTCAGGGGGATTTTCATTGTATGCAGAAGATATATTTTCTATGATCTCCTCCGTCACATCCTGCATATTCTCTTTATCATTCCATAGGCTGTCAAAATTACTCAAAGCTTTTTCAATGGGCATACCATTCTTGATTATAGCCGAAAAGGCTTCATTCCCTTTTTCGCATCCTAAACCGACAGTTGTAAATTCTTTTATCGGTGTATATGTGGTATTATCAACCGTTATAAATCCCATTATATCCATAGAAGACGTATTGGACTTAAACCTTGCCTTTTTTCTTATCCAGTCGGCACATTCCTTTGCAATGGACTTTTGTGTCAATTCATTACGCAATCTGACTTCATATTCTGTTCCATAAAGATTTTTTTCTCTGGTAATTCTCGGTATGTAAAATTCTCTGTTACTCTTTTTCGGCTTGTCATGTGTAAATGTAGGCGAAGTAAATAAAAATTTCAATTCTTCTATATTCATTAATTCCGCTTTCAGCTCACGAAAAGCATATATAGAAAAACAAGCGGCCGCAATTTTCAGTTTACTGCCTTTCTTTATTTCTCTCGCCAGATCATCTCGGAGAAGTTTATTCAAATTATCAATATAATCAGTCATCATGTCACCGCCCTAATACATATAACGATCAACTTATATATAATTATACTAAAAAATACGATCATATTCAACAATTTTTAACAAATTAAACAAGCATGTCCCCTTTTCCCGCCAATCCCCGAAATTTCAGTTATATATTATAAAAATGCAGTACAATACAAATCTTAAAAGGGAGCGTGACTCAAATGTGTAAAATACTTGCAAAAACAAAAGACCTCTCAAAAGAGGACTGGCTAAAGCTTCGCAAACAAGGAATCGGCGGTTCAGATGCAGGAGCAGTCTGCGGCTTGAATCCCTACACTTCCCCGATGGGCATCTACTCGGACAAAACCTCAGACACAATAACCGACATTGACAACGAAGCAATGAAACAGGGCAGAGACTTGGAACATTATGTAGCCGAGCGTTTCACAGAGGCAACAGGTCTGAAAGTTCGCCGCAGTAATGCCATGTATGTCAGTGAAAATCACCCATTTATGATAGCAGATGTTGACCGCCTTATTGTAGGCGGATCCGCAGGGCTTGAATGCAAGACAGCATCTCCGTATTCGGCAGATAAATGGAAAGACGGAAATATCCCTGCTCATTATCTTGCTCAATGCTATCACTACATGGCTGTCCTTGGCACTTCTTCATGGTACATAGCTGTAATAATCTACGGGAAAGAATTCAAATTCGTTAAGATCGACAGAGATGAAGAAATCATAAATAATCTCATAAAAATCGAAGAAGAATTCTGGAATAACAATATCCTCAGAAGACAAATG
>JAFUUG010000255.1 GCA_017483905.1 Bacillota bacterium | reverse complement strand
TCTTATTGTTACTGAATCCAAGCACCATAGGTTCGAGGATATCTTTTTCGTTTTCCCTTATTACAAGTCCCTTTTCTCCGTTTGAAAGCTCAACAGATACACCCGGAGAAATAATATTTATACTTGCTATAAGTGCATCAACGCAATCTCTGTCATATTTTTTGCTCTCTATTATAAGTGTTCTTATAGCCGATATTTCCGATGTAGGCTCTGTTTCCACTTTCATAGCCGTCATTACATCATAAGCAATCGCCACCTGCAATATTTTTGCAGCCTTTGTAAGTTTAAGCACACTTATATCTTCATACCGTCTGTTTGCCTGCATTATTATCTGCTTCACTTCCGAAGATACTTTCAGAAGATCGTAAGCATCTCTGTTGCACTTATCAACAATCTTTTCTTCTTCTTCCGTATAATCGTCAAATTTCATACTCAGTGCCTCAGGAAGTAACATTCTTCCCACAGCATGAAGTACAGCCGCATTTATAAGATCCATCTGATCTTTTATGCCCATCTTCATCTTTGATGACATAAGCGCACATAATATCCCAACATTGAGGGAATATTTATATACATAATCTTCCTGACTTCTGAGATTCTGTAAGAAGTTTATCTTGTTTCTTTTTGAACCGTAATTTCTCAATATAGTATCAACCAGCTTGCCGAGATTTTTAGGTTCTTTTTTATTGATTATAAGTTTAAGCTCATCTCTCAGCGTAAATATAGACATTGTCTGAAATCTTTCAAATTCTACGTCTTCCTCACTCATAGGAGGCAGCGGTTCTGCCGGCTCCAGTATATAAAGTCCCAGAAGACCGAAATTCTTTATACTGTATATACCCTGAATAGGTATCTTTGTATCTCTCTCATATAAAAGTACGCCGTTTTTATTGTAGATCGGTCTTGCCAATCTCATTCCCGGTTTCAGATCATCAACTTTAACAAACTGCATCTTTTAACTCCCCTTTTGGTTTATTTTAATCCCATGCCTGTATCACAAGCAGCAGACCTTGTTTTATGGTTATTTCGGCTTTTTCCTCTTTCATCACATTACTTATCCCTATAGAATGACCCATAGTCATAATGTAAGCATTCAGACTGTATTCAAGACCCCTTGTGCATATTCCGCATACTTTTTCCGTAAAGGGTATCAGCGATACAATATCTCCTTTTTTTCCGCTTATTTCAATTTTACTGTCAATAAGACTTATAATGTTATTATCATTTATCAGCTTTGCTTTTTTTCCTTTTTCCGCTATTTTTTTTAACAGCTGGATATTCATTATGGTATGATCAAGTCTTGACCCCGCAGCACCAAGCAGGATTACCTCCCCTGCATCTGTTTTCAGAGCCTCATCAATACCAAGCTCCATATCCGTATAATCTTTTTCCCTCGGATATTTTTTCATTTCAAAGCCCTTTTTTTCATAATACTCAAGTTCATCTTTCCTGACGGAATCCATATCTCCCAATATTACATCGGGTCTTATATTTTCCTTTAACGCATATCCCATACCTCCGTCACAACATATAACAAAGCTGTTTTCACAGTACTTTTTTATTATATTACCGTCCTTTATCTCACCGCTGCCTATAACGACCGCTCTCATCTGTTGTACTCCTTAAATAAACTCTGATATTTTTTTATCTCTTCCGTTATATTCTGCTTTGAAAATATCGCCGAGCCGACAACGATCACATCCGTACCCGCATTTATTACTTCTCTTATGTTATTCAGACTTATACCGCCATCTATCTCGATTTCAGCCGAAAGAGAATTTTTCTTTATGTATTCGGCTATCCTGTTCACCTTTTTAAGACTTCCCGTCATAAATTTCTGTCCGCCGAATCCCGGTTCAACACTCATCACAAGCACAAGATCTACATCTTTCAGATACTTAAAGATTTCTTCTTCACTTGTTTGCGGTTTTATCGTTATCCCGACTTTTTTTCCTTTTTCCTTTATTTTTTTTATGCAGCCCTCTATATCATTCGTTGCCTCTGCATGAAAATTTATTATGTCACAGCCACATTCAACAAAATCATCTATGTACCTTTCCGGTCTTTCTATCATAAGATGAACGTCAAGCACCATATCCGTAAATTTTCTTATCGATTTTATTATCGGCATGCCCATTGAGATATTCGGTACAAACATTCCGTCCATAACATCTATATGAAGATACGGAACTTTTTCATTTTCAAGTATTTTTATCTGTTCTCCAAGTCTTGTAAAATCGGCATTCAATACCGACGGTGATAATTTTGCCATACGATCACCCTCTCCTTGAGCAAATTTCATCATAAAATTTTATGAATCTTTCATATCTTTCCTTTGATATATCTTCTCCGATATGTGCTTTTATCTCGCAATCGGGTTCTTTCAGATGTTTGCAGTCATTAAATCTGCACTTACCGAGATAAGGCTCAAATTCTCTGAAATAATTTGCAAGCTCCTCCGCCTTTATATATTCAAGGCTTAATGAAGTAAACCCCGGCGAATCCATTATAAATGTATCTTCATCGACTTCTATAAGCTCCACTTTTCTTGTAGTGTGCTTTCCTCTTTCGATTTTTCTGCTTATCTCTCCTGTTGCAAGGTCCATATTCGGTGCAGCCGCATTTATAAGACTTGATTTACCAACTCCCGAAGGACCTGCAAATACAGAAACCTTCCCTTTAAGTTCCGCCCTTAATTCTTCTATACCGGCTCCCTTTTCAGCCGACACAAAAAACATCTTATACAAAGGCGAATATATCTTTTCAAGTCTTTTTCTTTCATCTCCGCTTTCAGATAGATCGCACTTGTTTATACATATCACAACATTTTCTATTTTCTGCTGTTGTGCAAGTATAAGAAACCTGTCAAGCTGTTCATTGTTTATATCCGGTTTTGTTACGGCAAATGTTATTACAGCACAGTCAATATTTGCAGCTCTCGGCCGTATAAGCATATTCTTCCTTTTCTTTATCTCGTCTACAGACCCTTTTTTATTCTTTTCATCAAGAACAGATATTTCAACAAAGTCGCCTACTGTCGGAATTATACCATTCTTTCTGAATTTTCCTCTTGCGCTGCATTCATATATATCACTGCCTGCGGCGACCGAATATATACCGCCTATCCCCTTTATGATCCTACCTGTCATATTCTCACCTTATCGATCCAACGCCTGACAAATTACCGGTCAGTTAAAATATACCGTTGTTTCTCCCTGTGGCACATCATTTACATATATTCTGTATACAGTAGTCGTGTTTCCCGATACAGGAAGACTAAATGGAAATTCATCAGCATTTCTGTTAGCTGAATAAATTATCTTTTCTCCGTCACCCGTATCACTTGTTATCTTGACATCTGCATTTTCTTCGCCCTCTTCGATCCTCGGAGAAATATCGAGCTGTTCTGTTTTCATCGGTGCTTCTTCCACCTGCTCGTTATCATCAGGATTAACGGTTTCTTCTGCACTTTCTTCAGTAACAGATTGTACTTCCTCCGAATTTTCATCAACAACCAATTCGGTTTTTTCAACTTCTTCTATCTCAGCTTCCGTTTCTTCTTCCTCAATCACTTCGGGAGCGCCGCTGCTTATTACAAGTGTCACTGAATAACCGCTGTTTACCTGTTCGCCTGCCGGTATTCCCTGCTTAACAACTTTTCCCTTTTCCGTATCGGCGCTTTCAGCCATTATGACACTGCCTACTATAAGATTAGCACTCTTTAAAAGCTTTTCGGCCTCTTCCTGAGTTCTTCCCACTACATTCGGAACAGTCACCTTAACATTTTCCTTTCCCCTGCTTATATACAATATAACATCGGAAAATTTAGCAACTTTTGCACCGCCCTGAGGTTCCTGCTTAACAACGATACCTATTTCTTTGTCGCTGTCACTGACGTATTCCTCCGTTATCTTCACCGCAACATCGGAAAACTTATCATAAGCATCGGCAAGTTCACTGTCCACAACATCGGGAATAGTTACCATATCGCTTCCCTTGCTTACCTTAACATATATAGTCGAACCTTTTCTTATTTCCTGTCCTCTTTCAATCTCCTGTGATGTAATTTTTCCCTCTTCATATTCGTTGCTGTATTCCTCTTCTTTGTTTGCCACATATAATTCCACCGCACCTGCCTTGGCTACAGCTTCATCCCATGTAAGTCCGACAAGCTGAGGTACTTCCGAATAATCTCCGTCATTTCTTTCATTCAAAAAATTAATCCCGACAGCCGTTATTCCGGCTATAACTATAAGTGCGGCAAATATCGCCGCAATAGCTGCTCTTCTCTCTCTCTTTTTTACTTCTCTCTCGTCATCTTCATCGTCATCTTCATATTCATCATCGTACTCTTCTTCATCGTCATATTCATCGATATCTTCCTCTTCCATATCGTCATTATATTTTTCATCGCCGATATCTTCATTATATTCCGATGAATCCGATCCGTCTGCTTCATTCAATTCTTCCATATTCTTTCCGCCGGTCATTTGCCTTATTGCTGCAAGTTCTTCTTCTCCGACACGCACAGTCTGAGATAAGTCGGGTTTGTTTTCTCTTCTTACGAAATCTCCCGTTGCATTAGTTAATGCTCTTTTAAGATTATCATTCATCTCATAGGCACTCTGGTATCTCTGTGATGCTTTTTTCTCTGTTGCTTTAAGTATGATTTTAACGACACTGTCCGATATATTCGGATTAAGTGCTTTCATATCAGGCAATGGCTCTTCAATATGTTTCATAGCAAGTTCCACAGCACTTTCGCCCTCAAAAGGAACTACTCCCGTGACCATTTCAAATAATATTATACCAAGAGAATATATATCGCTCTTATAATCAACAAAGCCGCTTCTTGCCTGCTCCGGAGAAAAATAATGCACAGACCCTATCGAATCGGCAGTTATAGTATTTGACCCTGCCGTTCTTGCAATGCCGAAATCGGTTACTTTTATCGATCCTTCCTTTGTCACAAGAATATTCTGAGGCTTTATATCTCTGTGTATTATGCCGCAGCTATGTGCAGCCTCAAGCCCCGTTGCTATCTGTATTGCAACACCGAGAGCCTCTTCATTTGAGAAAGGTGCTTTTTTCTTTATAAGCTCCTTTAAAGTATATCCGTCGATATATTCCATTACTATATAATGTATATTACCGTCTTCACCGACATCATACGCACTTACGATATTAGGATGATTAAGTTTGGCCGCAGCTTTCGCCTCTACGCTGAATCTCTTTAAAAATTCCTCATCTGCTATAAATTCTTCTTTTAAGACCTTTAAAGTCACCGCTCTGTCAAGTTTTATATCAAGAGCCTTATATACAACGGCCATACCGCCTATTCCGATTTGCTCAATTATGCGGTATCTGCCGCTTATAACAGTATCATTCTGAAGAAACATCATTATCCCTCCGTTTTATTCCGTAATAATAATGGCAGTTATATTGTCTGTACCGCCATTGCGATTTGCTTCTTCGATCATTTTCCCGACTTTATCATTTATACCGGAATCTTCGTTTATTATATCATTCAGTTCATCATCACTGAGCATTCCCGTCAGTCCGTCAGAACACAACAGAATAATATCGTTTTTCATCATCTTGCTTACAAGTCCGTCAACAACAACCTTCTCATTCGTTCCGATCGCCCTTGTTATTATGTTTCTTCTCGGGTTTACTTTGGCCTCTTCAAGGGTCATTTCTCCCGCTCTTACCATTTCCATAACATAGGTGTGATCCGTCGTTATCTGGTGTAATTTGTTTCCTCTTGCAATATACACCCTGCTGTCACCTACATGGACAAAATACCCCGTATCATCCTTGAATGTCGCTCCCACAAATGTTGTACCCATATTTGAGTACCCCTCATTTTCCAGCGACATTTCATATACTTTCTTGTTTGCATATCTTAATGCACTTACCATAAGATCAAGTATCTCATCACTTTTATTATTTTCTATGTATTCACAAAAAAATCTGACAGATTCATTGCTGGCAACCTCACCTGCATTGTGACCGCCCATACCGTCTGCAACGATATACAGATTTTCAAGACAGCCTATCGCTCTGTCATTTATGTATAATGTGTCTTCGTTCAACGGTCGGACTTTGCCTATATCCGTTTTACCCAAACCGATCATTTTTTACACCTCTGGATCTATGTCATGCTGTTTGTCCGCATAACTTTTTCTTAATTGTCCGCAAGCGGCATTAATGTCGCTTCCAAGTTCACGCCGGATCGTCGTCTGTATATTTTTTTCACTCAATATATCTTTAAATTCGGCGATCGTTTTTTCACTGCTTTTTTTGTATCCGCTTTCCGATACATCATTTATAGGTATCAGATTCACATGGCACAGTGAACCTTTCAGCCTGTCCGCAAGTTCTCGGGCAGCTTTTTTGCTGTCATTTATGCCGTCTATCAACGCATATTCATACGTCACACGCCGCTTCGTCTTTTCCGCATAATATGATGCCGCTTTTATAACTTCATCAACACTGTATTTATTAGCTATCGGCATCAATCTTTTTCTTATCTCGTCATTCGGTGCGTGCAGCGATATTGCGAGGGTTATCTGAAGTTCAAGTTCAGCCATATCGTATATCTTTTCCGCCAGACCGCAGGTAGATACGGTAATATGCCTTGCTCCGAGAGAATTTCCCTCTTTGCTGTTTATTATTTTCAGAAATTGTATTATATTATCATAATTATCAAGCGGTTCTCCGCTTCCCATTATAACAATATTGCCTATCCTGTTTTTACAGTCATTTTGGATCTTGTATACTTCCCCGACCATTTCCCCTGCCGTCAGGTTTCTTTCAAGCCCGTCAACAGTTGATGCACAAAAAGTGCAACCCATACGGCAGCCTATCTGAGATGATATACAGGCAGCATAACCATAGCTGTATTTCATCAGTACACATTCTATAACATTTGCATCATTCGTCTCAAATAAATACTTTACCGTTTCATCTTCATTTGACATCAATTTTTTAACTATTTTTAATTTAAGTATCTCACAATTTTCTTTTAGCTTGTTTCTGAGTGCGACCGACAAATCCGTCATATTATCAAAATCATCTGTCTGTTTTTTGTGCAGCCAACTGTATATCTGCTTTGCACGGAATTTTTTTTCACCCATGTCAAGCAGCAGTCTTTCCGTTTCTTCAAGGCTTAACGACCTTATGTCTGTTTTTCCCATTATCCTTTTGCCTTCCTCTTCATCTTAGCTATAAAGAAACCGTCTGTTCCCATCATATCCGGAAGTATCTGTATACGTCTGACTTCCTCCGCCTCAAAAACATCATTTATATACCCGCTTATGTCAACAAGTTCAAATCCGAATTTTTCGCAAAACCATTTTACATTATCTTCGTTTTCTTTCCTTGATACCGTACAAGTGCTGTATAGCAGTATACCGTCATCTTTCACATAATTTTGTGCAGCTTCAAGTATCTCTCTTTGTATCTTCTGTAATTCTTCTATATCTTCGGGTTTCTTTGAATACTTTATATCAGGCTTTTTTCTCACCAAACCAAATCCCGAACAAGGTGCATCGACTATCACTCTGTCTGCTTTCTTTATATCATCCTCATACATTTTCTGTGCATCTTTGAACTGTGTGTCTATTATATCTATGCCCAATCTTTTTGCCCCGTCATCTATAAGCTTCAGCTTATGTTCATAAATATCCCTTGATGATATTTTCCCTTTGTTTTTCATTTTGTATGCACTATAAAAGGACTTTCCACCCGGAGCTGCACATACATCAATAATGTATTCGTTTTCCCGAGGATCAAGAACTTCTGCCGCAAGCATCGAGCTTTCATCCATCACATGGAACAGACCTTTTCCGAAAGCTTCATTTTCCGATATATCCTTTGTTTTAGTGATATACAACCCATTTCTGATTATTTTCATATCCGAGCTTGCAATGTTCTCTTCGGCAAGGATCTTCTTCAATTCTTCCTTATCCGTTTTTGTACTGTTTACGCAAATACATATTTTCGGAGCTTCATTATTTGCTTCACACATACTTTTCACTGTATCATAAGCCATTGTTTCAAGCCAGTATTCAATTATCCATTCAGGGTATGAATATCTTATTGAAAGATACCTGACAGGTTCTTTTTCTTCATCAGGAAGTTTTACTTTATCAATGTTTCTTGCTATATTTCTCAATACTCCGTTTACAAAGCCCGATAGATTATCAAGTCTTTTTTTCTTTACTATATTTACAGCCTCGTTGCATACAGCACTCACAGGCACTTTTTTCATAAACATTATCTGATATACACTCATTCTTAGTACCGCAAGTATCAGTGGCTTCATCTTCTTTGTGTTTACCGTTGAAAAACTGTTTATCACATGATCTATCAACATCAGATTTCTTAAAGTTCCATTTACCGCTTCCGTCACGAATGCCCTTTCGACCTTTGACAGATTTGAATTTTTCAATGTTCTTTTAAGAACGATGTTGTTATATCCGTTATCATTTATTATATCCATTAATGCAAAAAGTGCCGTTTCTCTCTCGTTCATATTCTCACCTTACCGCCAATACATCATTTTATAAAAAATCTGTATTCAAAATCAATAGCCTCTTGTGCGTAATCTATATTTATTCTTTTCCCGAAACCAATTTCAAATCCACTGTATCCGTCATCATATATGTAGAAATTTTCGCTTTCACACATATCCGTATCATCAAGAGTCTTATCTATCCCCATTGCCATACACAGCTTGCCGGGACCCGAACACAAATTCTTTATCTTATCGGTTTTTCTTCTCTTTTTCATGATATCTGTACCCTCTGTTGCCTGCGCACCTCTTATAGGCACCGCTTCGGGTATATCATTTATATTTGCGACCACATTCATACAATAATACATTCCGTATATCATATATACATAAGCTGTCCCGCCATCGTGAAACATTGTTTCGGTTCTCTTGCTTCTCAGATTATTGTACGCATGAGAAGCCTTGTCATTTTCGCCCATATAAGCTTCCGTTTCCGTGATCCTGCATTTTGTTATTACACCGTCTTTATTATGTACAATTATCTTGCCAAGCAGTGTTTTTGCAAGAGATATCCCATCTTGCCTGTAAAAATCTCTTTCAAGCCTCATTCGGCATCACTCCATTTATGCCTGTGCAGTTCTCCCTCAAATGTAAGATCTTCAAATCCCGTCTGCCTTAATGCTTCATATAATACAACTGCAACCGAATTTGAAAGATTAAGTGAACGATATTCCGCTTTCATAGGTATTCTTATTGCGGTTTCCTTATAATCGAGCAAAATCTCTTCGGGTATACCCGCACTTTCCTTTCCGAACATTATATAAGAGTCCTTATCGTATTTAACACCGTCATATCTTTTTTTAGCCTTTGTCGTTGCCATAAAAATTTTAACCCCTCTGTTTTTTTCAAGAAATTCTTCAAAATTTTTATAACATCTCACATCAAGGTCTTTCCAGTAATCAAGTCCCGCTCTTCTTACCGCCTTTTCATCTATGCTGAATCCAAGCGGCTCTATCAAATGCAGGACAGAACCTGTCGCTACGCAGGTTCTTCCGATATTTCCCGTATTCTGTGGTATTTCAGGTTCATATAACACAATATTCATTTTTCTGCCTCATTCATTTATCCATACATTTATATCAAGCACACCGACATTATTTATATTTATCGGCATACATATAAGCTGAGGCACACTTACCGCAATACCGCCCTCTACCATCTGCGGCGGTCTTA
>JAFUUG010000254.1 GCA_017483905.1 Bacillota bacterium | reverse complement strand
GTAATGGTGTATACTCTTAAACATAGGACATCCTCCTTTTGGTTGTAAATGGTTGATTTGCTTACTTAATTCCATTATACACCAAATGCTGAGGTTGTCCTTTATTTTTGTGCAATATTTGTTATTTGCTCATTTATAGTACTAAACTGTTTTATAATAAAAAAAATAAATATGTATTGTATAAAAATATAGGATTATATATTTGAATGTGTTTGGGCTTCGAAAAATGTAGAAAAAGGGCTCGAAAAATATATCGTTAAAGAACTTGATTTTGAATTTGTTTCTTCCCTAAACAATTATAGTACATAATATAAGGTGTATCAATAGCGAGATTTTCTTGGCATCTCAAAATCGGGAAACAGTAAAAATATTCTTTTTGCGGCAACCGTGGCTAAGAGTAAAGGTATGAAAGTTGTAGCCCTTACAGGGGGGAAGATAGTAAATTATCAAAATTAGCCGATGTTTGTGTGCAAGTGCCGGAAACGGAAACTTATATGATACAGGAGCTGCATTTGCCTGTATATCATTGCTTGTGTTTAATGCTTGAAGATAATTTCTTCGGCAACAATGAAAATTAATGAATTATGGAGTAGTGGGATATGAAAGTGTTACAGATTTCCAAGTACCAATATCCTTATATAGGGGGAACTGAACAAGTTGCAAGGGATATTGTAAATGCCCTGCAAAATGACGATACGATAGAGCAAAAAATTATATGCTTCAATGAGGATGCTTCGGATGGAGATTATATATGTCATCGTGGAGAAACGGTTCATGACATAGTCGATGGTATTGAGGTTATAAGGTGCGGATGCTTTGCAAAGGTTGCATCGCAATCTCTTTCAATGACTTATTTTAATGAGTTAAAAAAGGTTTTAAAGGAATTTTCTCCGGATATAGTTATTCTTCATTATCCTAATCCTTTTGTTACGAATTTTTTGTTGTCAATGTTAAGTAAAGATATTGAATTGATTGTTTATTGGCATCTTGATATAACAAAACAAAAATTTCTTGGTAAATTGTTTCACAGGCAAAATATTAAATTGCTTAAAA
This sequence comes from Bacillota bacterium, assembly GCA_017483905.1. Classification (GTDB taxonomy): domain Bacteria; phylum Bacillota; class Clostridia; order Lachnospirales; family CAG-274; genus RGIG4831. Next base: position 9,435 of record JAFUUG010000254.1, on the reverse strand, counting down.
GAGCGAATAAAGTTGTTGCTACAAGTCCTAACTATATTGCTGGCAGTCCATATTTAAGTAAATTTAGAGATAAATGTGTTGTGGTACCAAATTGCATAAGAACAGAGCGGCTTGAAGCGACAGATTTAGTAAAAAGAAAAGCATCGGATATAAGAGCAAAAAACAAAGATAAAACATTGATTTTTGCGTGCGGCAGACATGTTCCGTATAAAGGTATGACATATCTTGTCAAAGCAAGTAAATATCTTGACGAAAATTTCAGAATATATATAGGCGGTAAAGGGGAACTTACCGAAGAATTAAAAAAGGAAGCAGACGGAGATGATAAGATCGCTTTCTTAGGGAGAGTTAGCGATGATGATCTTAAAGCGTATTATATGGCATGTGACATATTTGCGTTTCCGTCAATAACTAAAAACGAAGCTTTTGGTATTGCACTTGCAGAAGCTATGTATATGGGGTTGCCGGCAGTAACATTTACTATTCCTGGTAGTGGAGTTAATTACGTCAGTGTAAACGGTGAAACGGGTATAGAGTGTCCTAATGGCGACTGGAAGGCTTTTGCGGAGGCTCTAAAAAAATTGGGGGACGATAAGAACTTATCTGAAAAATACTCAAAAAATGCTAAAAAACGTGTTGAGGATAAGTTTATGTTTGAGCAGTTTGCTGAAAATATAAAAGGTTTGATAAATGGTATTTAAACAGGAATAATTGTATGAATGAGAATCTGTTAGATAATAATAAAAGTTATTTCTTGAAAATTATAGAGGCTTTTGTCAAAGGTACAGTTGCTTTTGAATGTGATGATAGTGTTGACTGGAATATAATATATAAATTATCTGTTGTGCATAGTTTGCAGAGTGTCATATATATAGAAGCAAAAAAAATGGGACTGAATCTGCCGGAAAAGATAAATGAAAAATTAAAAAATGATTTTTTGAAAATTACGCAGAACTCTGTAATGCAGGAAATGGGAATGAAAAATGTCATTAATACACTCAATTTACATGGCATTAAGCATATACTATATAAAGGGTATATATTAAGAAATTATTATCCTGTACCGGAGGCAAGAACGATGGGGGATATTGATTTTCTTATACAACAGGTCGACAGAGAAAAAAGCGACAAAGCGCTTAAAGAAATTGGTTTTGAATACTGCAAGGAAGAATCGGATGAATTGGTTTGGAATTATATGAATCCTATGGTATATTTGGAGGTTCATACAAATCTTATACATCAGATGACATTTTCGGGTACGGATTACGGAGCATATTTTTCGGATGTATGGAGTCATTTGACACATAAAGAAAATATGACATACGAATTAAAAAAAGAATATCATTTTATATATATACTTGTGCATCTGGCAAAGCATTTTTATCATATTGGTGCAGGCATAAGAATGTTTTTGGATGTGTGTCTTTTTACGAGATATTATAAAAATGATTTGGATTGGGAACAGATCATAACGGAATTAAAAAAAATAAAGTTATATGATTTCGCAATAAATGTTTTTTCTATATGTAATCATTTTCTCGGTGCGGATATTCCGTATGGTAAAGAATTTACTGAGAGTGAATATGAAATTTTAGATTATGTTTTGGATATAGGAGTTTTTGGACACAACAGGGAAAGCAAAAATTTTTATTCGATCAGTTTTGGTACAAGCACAGCGGGAAAAAAGGGAATCAGGGGATTTTATAATAAGATTTGTGTATTTTTTAAATTAGTATTTCCTGCGGCAAGTTCGCAGCTTCCACCGGGCGAATCTAAATGGAAGCTCCCTTTGGCTTGGGTCAAACGGTGGATAAAAATTTTTACTACTAACAGGCATCTTCTTGGAAAACAGCTAAATGGTGTTTTCGGAGAGAATAAAGAAGCTGTATATCACAAAAAAATATTAGGTGAACTCGGACTTGATAATGAGGGTTGAATTTTATGGATAATAAGAAAGTAGCAATCGATGCACGAATGATAGGGATGTCCGGCATTGGCACATATATACAAAATCTTATGTCTGCAGGTATATATGATATAGCATTGGGTAGAGCAGATGAGATAAAGAAATATTCCGATGTTTCGGAAATTATTGATTATGATGTAAAGATATACGGAATAAAGGAGCAATTAAAATTTCCTTATAGGTCTTTAAAGAAAATGAAACCCGATATACTCCACATTCCGCATTATAATGTTCCGATATTTTACAGAGGCAGAATGTTTGTGACGATACATGATCTGACACATTTGGTTTTGCCTGAAATTTTACCTAACAAATTTGCGTATATTTATGCTTGGGTAATGCTTTGGATAGCTTGTCATAAGGCAGAAAAAATATTTACAGTTTCGGAAAATACAAAAAAAGATATTCTCAGATACTATAAAATCGACCCGAATAAAATTGTTGTTACTTATAATGGTGTAGATTTAGAACGCTTTAGAAAAAAAGATTTTGAGGAATATTCATATTTGTATGAAAAATATTTGATTCCGAAAAATAAAAAGATATTGATGTATGTAGGTAATCTGAAACCGCATAAAAATCTGAAAAGGCTATTAGAAGCTTTCAGTCAGATAGAACAGAAAGAAAACAGCGTTTTGATATTGGTAGGTAAGGCATTTGATAATCATGACGTGTCAAAATATGAAGAGGAATGCGGAATTAAAGATAAGGTCATTCATACGGGGATGGTGAGTGATGAGGAATTGGTTGATTTTTATAATTTGGCAGATCTATTTGTTTTTCCGTCACTTTACGAGGGGTTTGGGCTGCCTCCGCTTGAAGCTATGGCATGCGGAACACCGGTTGCTTGCTCTAACTCATCATCGTTGCCGGAAGTTGTGGGGGATGCAGCGGTAATGTTTGATCCTTTGAAAATTAATGAAATAATATCGGCTATAAATAAAATACTGAAAGATAAGGTAGCTATGGATAAGTATATAGAAAATGGATATTTGAAATGCAATAAATTTAAATGGGAGCAAAGTATTCATTTAACCAATCAGGAAATCGCTAATAGCAAATTTTGAGTTTTGAGGCAGAAAATGGGAAAATACAAAGAATTAAACTGTAAAATTTTAAGCATCAATAAACAAAGAGGCATAATTGATATTTTGGCATATATATCTATACTTACGAGTTCTTTTGATATTTTATTTAATGTAAAGATATATGGCTTTAGTTTCAGATTTACACAATTATGTGCAATTATATTATTTTTTGCTTTTTTATTTAAAATTATTAAAACAAGTAAGATTATGGTTCCTGTATATTTTAAATTCCTGTTTATTTATGGTTTACTAAACGCATTTTTTATACTTAATTCCAAGTATATAAGTAATGCAATAGGATACGCTTTATGGTTGATATTGAATATCTCACAATTATTTATGTATGTTAATTTGTTTAAAAACAGAAATCAAGTTATACAATTATTAAAAATATACTTTATTTCTTTTGTTATAATATCCATAATAGGTATTTTTCAACATATTGCAATGAAAACAGGTGTTGGAACTATCATTTTGCTTAACTCAAAATATGATAGAATACATGGTTTTTCATATGAACCTTCTTACTATGCGACCTATTTATTACCGGGATGGTGTGCAATACTTTACTATATAGAAAAGAAAAACTTTTTTTTGTTTTCGGAAAAACAATTAAAAATTTTTTTTATTATAATTTCCTTAGCACTTATTTTCAGTTTTTCAAGGATGGGTATGATAATTGCATTTTGGTATTTGATGTTTAGAGTTGCTGCAATTTTTGGGAAAATGAAAAATAATAACGGTACATTAAAAATTAGCACACGCAATATAACTGTATTTGCAGGTCTGTGCTTTGTTATTTTCTCTGTGACTGTGTATATTGTATTCTTATATAAATATCAATATACACATTTAAAAGAAATGGTGTCTGGATTGGGAATTTTAGGAACGGCAGGGCATTCGTCTGCAACAAGAATGAACTCACTTGAGGATACATTGAATATATTTTATAAAAGCCCTATTATCGGGTGCAGCTTGGGGGATCTTGATGGAAGAATAGCTAATAGCCTTGGCATACACTATAGTGGACAAACAGGTTTATCTATGTCAATAATAGCCGAACAATTTGCTGCAACAGGTATCTTTGGAGGAGTATGTTTTGTTATTTACATTTTAAAGATAGGTGTTATATATAAGAGAATTAAGAATAATATGCGCTATGGAGATATGCTTAAAGGAATATGCTTTGGATATATCGCTCAAGTGATTTTGTTAAATATGAATCAAAATGTTTTAAGACAGTATTTTTGGATTAATTTAGCTATAATATCGGTTATATATAGTTGTAGAAATTTCTTTGAAAAAGAGAGAGAGGCTTTAGAGATATGAAAAAGGCTGGTGTTGTTACAATATGCAAAGAGGCAGTTGATGAAAGTTTTGGTCCTGCAGTACAGATATTAGCTGTACAGCAATACCTAAAAAAATATGATATTGATGCCGAAACAATCGTTGATAATAACAATAAAAGAAATGTACTGCAAAATATTCTCAGAGTATTGGATGAATTAAAAAAAGGAAAAGATGGTATAAAATTTGTATTAACAAAGATAAAAGGGACTATAACAACAAAGGGAATAAATATTGATAATGAGATGGTTAATGAACTGATAAAAAAAAGAAAAGAATCATACAAAAAGTATATAGATAAGTATATAAAGATCAGTATGCTTAAAGAAGAAGATCTATTTGTCGGAAGCAATCAAATAAAAGGCTATGACTATTTTGTTGTTGGCAGCGATCAAGTATGGAATCCGTATTATCCACAAGTAGACAGTATTAAATATTTAAAATTTTGCAAAAGAGAAAAACGTGTTGCTTTTTCTCCAAGCATTGCGAGAAATGATATACCTAAGAGGTTTAGAAAAAGTTTTACTGATGGAATTTCCGGATTTAATAATATATCAATTAGAGAGGATAGGGGGCGTTTGTTAATAAAAAAATATACAGGGAAAGATGCAGAAGTTCTATTGGATCCAACAATGTTGGTTGAAAATAAATTTTGGCGTTCTATCGAAGAAGCACCGAAAAATGTACCAAGCAAAAAGTATGTGTTGGCATATTTTATGGGTGATTTTAAAAAAAGGATCCTTGAGGATTTGGCCAAGAGTAAGAATTTTGATATTGTATGGTTGAGAGACTTTAACTATCCCGAGCAGTATATATTGAATCCAATGGAGTATTTATATTTAATTGATCATGCTGAGTTGATTTGCACAGACTCTTTTCATATGACTGTGTTTTCTATACTTTTTAAAAGGCTTTTTGTTGTTTTTGAACGAGATAAAAGCGGAGGCGGCGGAATGAGTTCACGTTTGGATACATTACTTGAAAAATTTAACATGAGTGGCAGGAGGTTTAGTGATAAAGAATCTTGTTGGAAGGAAATTGACTTTAGTAAAAATGATGAAATACTTGAGAAAGAACGAAAGAAAGCGAAGGCATTTTTTGACAGAATATTTTTGGAGGTAATGTGAGTGATTGATATAAAAGATGCCAGAAATTGCTGTGGCTGCGGAGCATGTGCATGTGCCTGTCCGAAAAAATGTATAGATATACGGAGAAATGAAGAAGGGTTTGACTATCCTGTTATAAATGTCGAACAGTGTATTGACTGTAAACTTTGCGAAAAGATTTGTCCTTATAATTCGGTTCAAGAAAACGATGACAACAAACAGGTGTATGTTGGATGGTCTACAGATGAGGAAATATTATTAAACAGTTCCTCTGGCGGTTTTTTTGGAACGATTGCGGAAATTTGGCTCAAAGAGGGGGGAATTGTATATGCTGCCGGATACGATGAATCTTTTAATGTAGTACATAAACGAGCAAATAGGAGGAAAGAATTATTAGAACTAAGAACATCAAAATATGTGCAAAGTAGAACAGGAATGATTTTTAAGGAAATAAAAGAAGAATTACTAAGCGGGAAAAAAATTTTGTTTGTCGGAACACCTTGTCAAGTTTCAGCGTTAAGGAACTATGTGGGTATGTCTTGCGAAAATCTACTTTTGATTGATTTAAAATGTCATGGTGTTCCTTCTCCTAAATTATGGAGTCAATATATATTGTACATAAAGGAAAAATACGAATTGGAAGATATTAAAAGTATAAATTTTAGAAATAAAAGTAATGGCTGGCATAATTTTAATATGAAAATTGAAGGAAAAAATAAAACGTATTTAAAAAATCATTATTTTGATAGATTTTTAGTTCCTTTTTTTGATAACAGAGCATTAAGAATGTCATGCTATAAATGTGAATTTAATAATTCGGCAGCAGATATAACTCTTGCAGATGCATGGAATGTAGAACATAAACATAAAGAATTATATGATGTTACTAAATATAATAAAGGTATATCGCTTGTTGGATTCAATTCCGAAAAGGGGCAAGAATGGCAAAAAAATATTGAGGCATATGGAAATTTTATATTTTATTCATCGAAAATGGAATTGCAAAATCCACACAATTTGCCATTGCCTTTAGACAGAAAAATTTTTTTTGATGCATTAAATAAGATATCGCCAATGAACTTTTTTGAAAAATACTGTAAAGTCGGGCTTAAAATTAAAATATATGTGTATATACGAATTATTATGGAACACTTAGGTTTAATGAATATAATACGAAAGATAAAGAATAAGTAAATTTATTTACTGTTAATTAAATTACATGTGAAAGGAAAGAAAATATGTTTATGACAAAAATATTTGCGGCATATTTACCGCAATATCATGAAATACCGGAAAATAATGAATTTTGGGGCGAGGGATTTACCGACTGGATAGCTACAAAAAATGCAAAACCACAATTTGATGGACACATTCAGCCGAAAGTTCCGCTTAATGATAATTATTATGATTTGTCAGATCCTAAAGTTTTGCAATGGCAGGCTGAATTGGCAAGAAAATATAAAATAGCTGGTTTTAATATTTACCATTATTGGTTTAAAGGTGGAAAAAAGGTTTTAGAAACTCCTGCCGAGAATTTATTAAAGCACCCCGAAATAGATATTGAATATTTTTTCTCTTGGCCAAATGATTCTTGGGTAAGTTCAACATGGAATAATATTTCAGGGAATTCGTGGGCGCCTGCTTTAAATAAGACTGATGAAAAACCAAAAATTCTTTTGGAATTTGATTATGAGGATCAAGAAGCATGGAAAGCTCATTTTGAATATCTTTTACCCTTTTTTAATGATGAACGTTATTTAAAGATAGATAAAAAACCGGTCTTTGTTACGATGAAAGAAAATAATGTAAATTTATTGAAAAAAATGAGTGAATACTGGAATGAACTTGCTATTAATAACGGATTTAACGGTGTATTTATGATAACAACAAAAAGATTGACAAAAAATAATATAAATCTAGATGGCAAATTTATTTTTCAGCCAATGTTTTCTGCTTGGGGAAAAAGAGAGGCTATTGATCAAAGAATTAATAAATATTTAAAATTTGAATTGAAAGGCGATTCAGGAGTTCGCTATAGATATGATTATGATGAAGTTTGGAAAGATATAATCAAATATTCAAAAAAAGATAATGAGAAAAATTTGTTTTACGGTGGAGTAGTTGGATTTGATGATACGCCGAGAAGAGGCGAACGAGCAAGAATGTTGGATAATAACACTCCCGAAAAATTTGAGGAATACCTTTATGAATTATACAAATTAAGTTGCGAGAGAGAAAAAGAGATACTTTTTTTGACAGCATGGAATGAATGGGGAGAGGGTTCGTATCTGGAGCCTGATACTTTGAACGGATACGCATATCTTGAAGCGGTTAAAAATGCAGTCGAAAGAGTGGAACAACAGTATGCTAAATAATACATATTTGCGCCATATTTTAAAACAATTTAAGTATTATGCTTTTTGCAGGAAATGGCACAGGATGAATAAGAACAATAAAACTATACCAATGAATATATTCAATATAGATAATATATCTGTGGGTATTAATTCGTATGGAGAATTAAATATTGTATCTTTTGCAGATATTCATAAAATAATAATTGGCAATTATGTTTCTATTGCACAAAATGTGCAATTTATACTTGATGCGGAACATTATACTCAAAATATATCGACGTATCCATTTAAGGTGAAATTGCTTGAAACAGAAAAGGAAGAGGCTTTCGGCAAAGGGGATATAATTGTGGAAGATGATGTATGGATAGGCTATGGTGCAACGATTATGTCGGGAGTGCATATAGGTCAGGGGGCTGTTGTTGCTGCTGGTGCGGTAGTATCAAAAGATGTGCCGCCTTATGCGATTGTTGGAGGTGTACCTGCTAAAATAATAAAATATAGATTTTCAGAAGATGTTATTAAGGAAATGCTTACTTTGGATTATTCAAAATTGACTAAGGAAATGGTAGAAGAACATATTGAAGAATTATATAATAATATAGTTAATGTGCAGGTAGAAGAAATAAAAACCATTTATAAATGGTTTCCCAGAAAAACATAACAATGAGGTAAATTAAAATGTACGCAATATCTGTGGTTGTTGCAACCTATAATCCAAATTTTGATAAATTAAAATTGACTTTAATTTCTTTAATAAAACAAAAAGAAATAAATTACGAAATAATCTTAACAGATGATGGTTCAAAAAATAATTATTTTGAAGAAGTTTCAAAATTTTTTAAACAAAGAAATTTTGTAAATTACACATTTGTAACATCATCGATTAATACAGGTACGGTTGGAAATGTTTGTAGAGGAATTGAAAAAGCAAACGGAGAATTTATAAAATTAATTTCTCCTGGTGATTGTTTATATGATACAGATACATTAAGTAGATGGTATAAATTTATTAAAGAAAGAGGATCTATTTTAAGTTTTTCTAATGCTATCTATTATGAATTAAAAGATAATAATATGAAATTATATAGAGTTGTTAACAATCCAGCAAATCTTTTTATTTATAAAAATAAAATAGATGTTAAAACTGTAAAATACGATTATCTTTTGAACAATGATCTTGTACTTGGTGCTGCTACAATTGTAAAAAAAGATATTTTTAAGAAATACTTAAATTTACTTAATGGAAAAGTCAAATATGCAGAAGATCATGTTTATAGATTAATGATTGCAGATGGCATAATATGGAGCTATTTTGATAACTTTTCATTATGGTATGAGTATGGCACAGGAATATCAACACAGGGTTCTGAAAAATGGATTACATTACTAAAAAAAGATTGGCATGAAACAGATAAAATTTTAGTAGATAGATTAAAAGATTCGAAATCAAAATTTGATAGAAAATACGTTAAATTTTTAAAATTGTATGAAAATAAATATGTATTGCTTTATCTTTTTCCAAGTGCAATAATTTTAAAACTTTTAAAAAAAATTAAGCCACACTATAGATG
>JAFUUG010000253.1 GCA_017483905.1 Bacillota bacterium | reverse complement strand
TTATCACTATGCCTATGGTCGAATGGTCGGTTATGACTTTTTTTGTACCGATCTCTGCTGCCTGAGTAAAGGGTATCCTGTCTTCCGACCATGGAGTATTTACCATTCTCGGCTCGTCGCCCTCTGTAGCACCGACTGCTTCGGGTATCATGTATCCGACACAGTCTATCATTCTTGCCTTGAACCTTACATTTTCATTCATTGTTATCTCAACAGCTTCATTCGGTATAAATTTAGGCTCGGTGGTCATTATCGTTTTGCCCGAAGCCGACTGAGGAAGTTCGTCTTTTGTTCTCTCTCGGTGATATTCATTGTCGATATTCGGGATTATAAGAAGATCCATAAATCTTTTTATAAAAGTTGATTTACCCGTTCTTACAGGCCCGACACAGCCGATATAGATGTCTCCGCTTGTTCTTTCGGAAATATCCCTGTATATGTCAAAATTTTCCATAATTGATCCTCCTTGTAAGATAACTTAATAATGTAACTTATCGCTAATTATTATATGATAAAGAATAGTTCTTAGAACCGATAAAAATATTGAATTTTCGGAAACGCTGTGATTTTATTTGTTTTCGCATATTGACCATTTAAATTTTTTTTGATATTATATAAGTAAACGATAGTAAAAAATGTCGTTTACTATAGCCGTAAAATGCCGGTATGGGAGGAGAAAAATGTCAAAATGGCCAAGAATATATAAAGAACGTACATTGAAAAGTATGTATAAAAAACTGACGATCGATAATGACAAGATTGAATATTTGCGTAAATTTTTTCAGGCAGCATCAAATTTCTATGAAATTATAGAAATAAAAGAACTTTGGAGAATACTTTCGGTCGAATACAAATTTAGTATAACTAAGGAAGAATTCATTGATTTCACTGAAATACTCCGACATGAAGAACATATTTTTTATATTTTATCAGACGACGAATTGTATATCAATGGTGAAAAAAGTGAGCCGATGGATAGAACATTGGCACATGGAAGTCTTTTTATCATGGGGTTTGATGATTTTTATAATTTGAATAAAGAAAAAAGTATGCGTGATTTTGATTATTGTATTTTACCGGAAAAAGAATTCATGAAATATGAGGAAGATACGTATTACGAACATACAATTCATACTGATAGTATGGTAAAGTTTTTGAAAAATAATACAAACTTAACTTCTAATGAAATTGACGATTTTATGATAGATATGATTTTTGAAAGCAGAGAATTTTTTTCCGGTTCAATTATGCAATCGATTTCAAGACTCCTTGAAAATTGGGATATATCATTTAATATGAATAATCTTGAAAAGTTTATGAGATTGTGGCAAGAGATGCATAATACAACAAGAATGCCGGTTTTACACGGTTACTGTCCCAATGAATTACGAAGTAGGATAAGTTATAAAAATGTACAGTATGATATAGGTCCAAATATAAGACAGATGGCAGAAGAAGGCGACAAATTTGCACTTGATTTCATAAAGGTGCTTAATTCTTATAACAGCAGGCTGCAAGAAATCGGAAGTGACTCAAATAATAAAAATTTAAATACATATATAAATCCGAACAGAAAAATCGGAAGAAACGATATGTGTCCTTGCGGAAGCGGAAAAAAATATAAAAACTGCTGCGGAAAATAAAAAAGAGGAACACAAATCATGGAGGAAAATGTTATGATAAAAAAATACATAATACCGTCAAATTACAAATGCGGCATATACTCTCTCGGAGAACTTCCAAATGACAAAGATGATTCGATTATTTTTTATCTTGAAGAAATGGAAGTATTAACGTATTTTACACCGAATTACAAGACAGAAGTTAGTTTTTACAGTGTCACGGAGGATATGTTGGAGGACACTCTTACTGCGGCTTATAACGACAGCGGGCAGCTGGAATATATAAAAATGAGAATGGATAACGAAGAAAAACTTCTCTACATAAATCTGACAGATATTGACGATGCAAAAAATAAAATACTTGATTTTTGCAACGATAATGCCAATATTCTATCCGAAAAAATATTAAGGGGCAAAGAAAAATACGCAAGACTTTTTATTGAGTGTTATTATGACGGAGATGCTGTAAATATTGCCGCAAAAACCGGTACGGAAAAAGAAATGAAAGAGATCATCGAAGAATACGGTGATGAAAGTTCAGCTGACAACAGCGGAGATTATCCCTTTAAAAACAGGATAGAATGTGATAACGAAACATTGAGGATAATACTGTTGTGTGCACCTCCCGATGCAAGATATGAACTGTATAAATTTGCTGTTGCAACGATTAGCGGCTATATCAAAGAACATATTCTTGATATGATAGATAAAACGGATGATTTTGATTTTATCTGTGAAGAATATGACTGATATCACTATACCGTACAGCAAATAAGGGGAAGTATATTTTTTTATACTCGTAAACGGAAAATTTTTCCGTTTACGAGTGCACCGACTGCGTGCCACGAAGTGGCTAACTCCCTTGTACGCAGTCGTGCACATAATTTATACCGAGTTTGCAACTTTTGAAAGTGATAAATTCAAATAAAAATGATGGATTATTAATGTAAAAAAGAAACAGTTTGCGAAAGCGACTGTTTCTTTTTTACAGGTCAAAAAGTATACGGTTATATGTCAGGGCAGTTTGGTAATATACAGGGGGTTTTATTTGCAGTTTGCATCGGAAACGCTGGAATTCATTTTGCTGAGCAATTTTTTGTGGATATTGAATACCTGTCTTTCGGAGATATACATCTGCCTTGCGACAGACACCCAGCTACAACCTTTTAAATATCTGAGGTGGATTATTCTCTGCTCATCTTCGGAAAACGATGAAAAAAGTTCGCCAAGTCTGCGATGAGATTCAAGCCTTTGGGATATTTCATTTTCTATACGCTCTATTTCACTTTTTGCAAGGGTTATACTGTTATTTCCGTTTACGATAAGTTTATTGAGAATATTTATTTCGGCTAATTTCAGATCGTTGACCTTTTTTAATTCGCCCCATTCCTGTATCAGTTTCTTTGCTCTTTTTTCTTTATCATTCATAAATATACCTCCTTTACACGATTTAAGTTTGTAAAATTTAAGTCACTATATGTGACAATTTTATATTAACATAATAAATGCGGAATGTCAAGAATAAATTAGAAAAAATGTTCGATATTTTTCTGAAAAAGGTATTACATTATGACACGATATGTGATATTATTTAAAGGAGGAAATAGATCCATAAGGGCGTTGCATTAGTTAACAAGTATGATATGTCTTTGACAGAAGGAGTG
>JAFUUG010000252.1 GCA_017483905.1 Bacillota bacterium | reverse complement strand
ACCGCTGTTTTGTGGAGCAGATAAGGGGGATATACTGGAAAAATAAAATTGCTGCAACGACAGTAAACCTCAAGGAAGGCAAGGAAGTAAAGGAAATAGAGGTTTTTGAGATACAGCTTAATGACGGAAAACTTGATGAGGCTGTTTTGCGGCAGATAGATAAGGAGATACCGTATCATATTTTGTTTATATTGTGCTATGAGAATAAATATCAGGCGTGGATAGGATATAAGGAAGCTGCGGTCGGTAAAAATGCCTTTAAGGTGGAGAAATATTATCATACGGAGTGGATAGATGAGGAGCAGATGAGATTCAGCCTTGACGGGCTTGATCTTGACGAAGTGTACGAAAATTTTGTCAAGTATATTGCAGGCGACAGATTAAAGGTACAGAGCGGAGAAGAACTGAAAGATAGTATCGAACGGGCGGAAAAGCGAGAGGCATTGCAGAAGAGGATAGATAAGCTGAAAGCGAAGATACGGAAAGAGAAGCAGTTTAATGTTAAAATGAAAATGAATGAGGAATTGAAGGAGCTATTTGAGGAGTTGGGAGAAATTTGATGAGTACGATTGTTTCAAAGGTTTTAGAAATTACTGCTGCTTGTGGAATTACAGCGGGAAGAGTTGTTGAGGTTGTTATTGCTGGAATTAAGTTCTCGGCAGATAAGATTGCGGAGCGTATGTCTAAAAAATATGATGATAAACTTGAAAGAGCAATGGAAAAGTATAAAACCGAATTAAGTAAAAAAGAATATGTTAGTCAAGCGAGATTTGATGCTGAATTTGAAATATACAAGAATTTAAGCAGAGATATGTGTAAAGTTGTCAAAAGCGTGAATTTACTTGTTCCTATCGGATTTACATGGGTAGCCGGAAATGATGAAGCAGAAAAAAAGAAAAAGGAAGAAAATGTAAAAGAATTAAATTCTTTAATTAGCACGGCACAGGATAATTTATATTCTTGTATGCCTTTTATACCTGAAAATTTTTTTAATAAATATCAAAAAATAATGAACCTTTGTAGAGTGCAACTTGATAGAGGTATTTATGTATATATTAGCACATATTCTGTGGACAAACAATTTGGAAGTAAAGATTATGATAGAATTGAAAGTATAAATAATGAGTGGAAAAATTTGAATACAGAAATACGAGAATATTTAGCAAAATTAGATATTTTGTAAAGGAGATAGGATAATGGAGAAGATGAAAATGGAAACGCCTGATATTACGGCGAGGAATATTGAAAAGATTGCGGAGATGTTTCCTAATTGCATAACGGAAGATATCGGAGGAGACGGCAAGCCGAGGAAGGCAATAAATTTTGAGATATTAAGGCAGATGCTTTCAGATGAGGTTATTGAGGGTGACGAGGCTTATGAATTTACATGGGTCGGAAAAAAGGCGGCTATGGTCGAGGCAAACAAGCCGATAAGGAAAACTCTCAGACCATGCAAGGAAGAAAGTGTTGACTGGGATAATACGGAAAATCTGTATATAGAAGGGGATAATTTACAGGTATTGAAGCTATTACAGGAAAGCTATATGGGTAAGGTGAAGATGATTTATATTGATCCGCCGTATAATACAGGAAATGACTTTGTTTACAGAGATGATTTTAAGCAGTCAAAAGAAGAATATGAAGAAGAACAGGGCGTTTATGATGATGAATCTAACCGCCTTTTTAAAAATACGGATACAAATGGGAGATTTCATTCGGATTGGTGTTCAATGATTTATTCAAGGTTATTGTTGGCGAGAAATTTGCTTGCTGATGATGGGGTTATTTTTGTTTCTATTGATAATAATGAAGTACAAAACTTAACAAGTATTTGTAATGAAATATATGGTGAGAAAAATCAAATTGGTCTTATTATTGTCAAAAGTAATCCTCGTGGTTCTATGTCAACAGAAGAATTAGCAAGTCTACATGAATACTTATTAGTTTTCTGCAAAAATAGACAAGCTATTAATATTATTGGTCATGCTTTATCAGAAGACATGAATAATGAGTATAAATATGAAGATAGCATAGGAAACTATCGTTTACTTGGTTTAAGAATGAGAGGGGGTTTTTGGAGAAGAAGTGATAGACCCAATTTGTATTTTCCTATTTACATAAATCCCAATAATGGCGAAGTTTCGATTGAAAAAAATGAAGAGTACTCTGATTATGCAATTCCGGTACAACCATCAACAATGGAAGATGGAACATGGAGATGGAGTAAAGAAAAAATAAGTGAAATGTCTGGGGTTTTAATAGCCAAGAAAATAAAACGAAATGATGAATATGTATGGGATGTTTTTCAAAAAGATTATTATGAACGTGAAGGTGGGCGACGTACAAAAGCAAAGTCAATTTGGGAAGAATCTGAAATAAACTATCAAAATGGCACAAGTGAAATCAAAAAGTTGCTTGGAAGCACTTCTTTTTTTGATTATTCAAAGCCAACATATCTTATATATCATGCGATGGAAATGATTCAAATGAATGATAATGATATTGTTCTTGATTTTTTTAGTGGTAGTGCAACAACAGCCCATGCGGTAATGCAGCTTAACGCAGAAGATGGTGGAAACCGCAAATTTATTATGGTACAGATACCTGAAGAAACAGATGAAAAAAGCGAAGCATACAAGGCAGGATACAAAAATATCTGCGAGATAGGAAAAGAGCGTATTCGCAGAGCGGCAAAGAAAATAGCGGAAGAAAATTCCGATGCAAAATTTGACGGCGGTTTTCGTGTATTCAAGCTTGATGATACAAATATGAAAGATGTCTATTACGGGGCGGGGGAATATTCACAGCTTACTATTGACCAATTTGTATCTAACATAAAAGAAGACCGCACTGATATGGACTTGCTTTTCGGCTGTCTGCTTGACTGGGGTGTAACGATATCGCAAAAACACAGCATGGAAGAAATAGACGGCTGTCATGTGCATACATACGGAAACGGGGCAATAACAGACCTTATGGCTTGTTTCGATGAAAATATACCTGAATCCGTAATAAAATATATTGCCAAAAAAGAACCGATGAGAGTGGTTTTTCGTGACAGCAGCTTTGCTGACAGTCCGGCAAAAATAAACGTGACGGAAATATTCAAAATGCTTTCTCCCGATACGGAAGTGAAGGTCATATAAGGGGGAAGTAAAATGGATATCAAAAACGAGCATGGAGAAATAGTTATTTATCAGACAGAAGACGGTTTGACAAAGATAGATGTCAATATGCAGAATGAAACGGTCTGGCTGTCACTCGATCAAATGGCGGACTTGTTTCAAAAGAATAAATCCACTATTTCAAGGCATATAAAAAATATTTTCAATGAGGGAGAATTGAATCAGAATTCAGTTGTTGCAAATTTTGCAACAACTGCTTCCGATGGGAAAAAATATCAGGTTGCCTATTATAATCTTGATGTTATAATATCTGTCGGGTACAGAGTAAAATCATTGAGGGGCACTCAATTTCGTATCTGGGCATTGAATGTGCTGAAAGAATATATAATAAAAGGCTTTGCTATGGACGATGAACGACTGAAAGGCAATGGCGGCGGCAACTATTGGAAGGAATTATTAGAGCGTATCAGAGATATCCGTTCTTCAGAAAAGGTATTGTATCGGCAGGTGCTTGATCTATATGCAACGAGCGTTGACTATGACCCTAAAAGTGAAGATTCGGTACAATTCTTTAAAATCGTGCAAAATAAACTGCATTACGCAGCACATGGACATACTGCCGCAGAGGTCATATATGACAGAGCAGATGCGGAAAAGCCATTTATGGGACTGACATCTTTTTCGGGAGAATTGCCGGCATTGAAGGATATCGGTGTTGCAAAAAAATATTTGAACGAAAATGAACTTAAAATACTGAATAATCTTGTTTCAGGTTATTTTGATATAGCAGAGATCAATGCAATAGAACATAAACCTATGTATATGAGTGATTATGTTGCACAGCTTGATATGGTCCTGACATCGGGAAACAGGAAATTATTGACGGGAGCGGGAAGAATAAGCCATGATACAGCTATGAAAAAGGCGAAAGAGGAATATAAAAAATATCAGCAAATAACACTTTCTCCTGTGGAAGAAGAATATTTGAAGAGTATAAAAGGTATTGAAAAGAATATAAAAAAGAAAAAAAGATGAGATTTTCCGAAATAGGAAAATTAAAAAATATCTTTAAGGATGAGATAATATGAAACTACAATTCAAGCACCAAAAATTTCAGGCAGATGCCGCAAAGGCTGTTGTTGATGTATTTGCAGGGCAGCCTTATCTGACAAATTCATATATAGTGGATCAGGGTATCGGACAATTAAAAATTGAAAACGATGTAACAGGCTGGTCAAATATGCCTATTGTTCCGGGTCTTTCCGATGCGGCAATATGCGAAAATCTGCAAAGAGTACAGAGAGCAAACCAAATAAAACCATCGGAAAAACTTGAGGGAAGATTTAATCTTACGATAGAGATGGAAACGGGCGTAGGAAAAACATATACATATATAAAGACAATGTATGAGCTTAACAAGCATTACGGGTGGAGTAAATTTATAATAGTTGTGCCGAGTATTGCAATAAGAGAGGGTGTTTATAAGTCTTTTCAGATAACACAGGAGCATTTTGCACAGGAATACAATAAAAAGATAAGTTTCTTTATATATAACTCAAAAAATCTTACAGAGATAGATCATTTTGCAATGGATTCCGGTATGCGCGTGATGATAATAAATTCGCAGGCGTTTAATGCAACGGGCAAAGACGCACGAAGAATATATATGAAACTTGATGAATTCAGGAGCCGCAGACCGATAGATGTTATTGCAAAAACAAATCCCATAATCATTATCGATGAGCCGCAGTCTGTAGAGGGAAAGAAAACAAAGGAGAGATTAAAGGATTTTGAGCCGCTGATGACATTGAGATATTCTGCAACACACAAGAGCGACAGCATTTATAATATGGTATACAGACTTGATGCTATGGAGGCATACAATAAGCGGCTCGTAAAGAAAATTGCAGTCAAAGGCATAACGGAGAGCGGCTCGACTGCAACTGAGGGATATATATATCTTGAAAGCATTAATTTGTCAAAGGAAAATCCGACGGCAACTATACAATTTGACTGCAAGGGCAAAGCGGGACTTAAAAAAGTGACAAAAACCATAAATGAGGGATTCGATCTGTATGATAATTCAAACGGACTTGATGAATATAAACAGGGGTTTGTCGTTAAACGTATAGACGGGAGAGATGATTCGGTCGAGTTTCTTAATGGCGTAAAAATATTTGCGGGAGATATTATCGGGAAAGTCAGCGAAGAACAATTAAGACGACTTCAAATAAGAGAAACGATACTTTCTCACATAGACAGGGAAAGACGGCTTTTTCATAAAGGGATAAAAGTCCTTTCGCTGTTTTTTATAGATGAAGTGGCACATTATAAGCAGTATGATGAAGCAGGACAGGCTTATAACGGTATTTTTGCAAGAATGTTCGAGGAAGAATACAATGATATTATGTCGCATTTTCAGATAGAGATCGGAGATGACGAATACATAGAATATCTTGATAAAATATCTGCGGAAAAGACTCATGCAGGCTATTTTTCCATAGATAAAAAAGGCAGAATGACCGACAGCAAATTATCCGATAAAAAAGAAAAGACTTCCGATGATACAGATGCTTATGACCTTATAATGAAAAATAAAGAACTTCTGCTTGACAGAGATCCAAAGCGTTCACCTGTGCGGTTTATTTTCTCTCACTCGGCACTAAGGGAGGGCTGGGATAATCCTAATGTATTTCAGATATGCACATTAAAAGCATCTGCAAGCGATATAAGGAAAAGACAGGAAGTAGGCAGAGGACTGAGATTATGCGTAAATCAATACGGAGAACGTATGGATAGCGGTACTCTCGGAAATGACGTTCATAATGTGAATGTACTTACGGTGATAGCAAGCGAAAGCTATGACAGCTTTGCAAAGGGATTGCAAAAGGAGATCGCAGAGGCTGTGGCAAACAGACCGATCGCAGTAACAACGGAATTATTTGCGGAGCGGACTGTCAAAGATGAAAGCGGAAATATTGTAGAAATAGATCGTGATATTGCGGAGTCGATAGTATATGATCTGACGGTAAACAGATATATAGATAAAAAAGGACAGCTTACCGACAAATATTATGAGGACAAGAAAAACGGCAGACTTGAAATAGCTGCGGAGGCTAAGGGGTTTGAGGCGGCTGTGATAGAGATAATAGATTCGGTATACAGCGAAAAGGTAATGATGCCCGATAATGCCCGAAAAAATAATGTTGAACTTAAACTTGATAAAGATAAGTTTGAGAGTAAAGAGTTCATATCTCTTTGGGAAAAGATAAATGCAAAATCAGTATATACTGTTGATTTTGATACGGATGAACTTGTTAAAAAATCAATAGATGCACTGAACAGCAAACTGAGAATACCGAAAATATATTTCAGAATAGAATCGGGAGAGATGGAGGAAATAAAGTCTAAAGAGGAGCTTATGGCGGGCGATGCTTTTAGACAGAAAACATCGGCTACATACAGCGAAAATACGGCAATAATAGCTAACAGCAGCGTAAAATACGATCTCGTGGGAAGAATAGTCAAAGATACGGGACTTACAAGAAAAGCAGTCGTAGAGATATTGAAAGGTATAAATAAGCCTGTATTTGACCAATTCAAATATAATCCGGAAGAATTCATAATAAAAGCATCAGATCTCATAAATGAGGAAAAGGCAACTGTGATAATTCAGCATATAGCATATAATATGAGGGACGATAAATATGATAATACTGTGTTTACCGAGCCTACAATGAAAGGTACCCTCGGAAAAAATGCAATGAAGGCAAATAAGCATCTGTATGATCATATTATATATGATTCCGATAAAGAAATGGAGTTTGCAGGAAAACTCGATACAAATAAAGATGTTGCGGTATATGTAAAGCTGCCGAACAGGTTTTATATCTCGACACCTGTGGGAAAATATAATCCTGACTGGGCAATAGCGTTTTATGAGGGAACTGTAAAGCATATTTATTTTGTGGCGGAAACAAAAGGGTCAATGTCAACAATGCAGCTAAGGGAAGTGGAAAAAGCAAAGATAGACTGCGCAAAGAAACACTTTGCGACTATAAGCGGAGAAAATGTGAAATATGATGTTATATCGGATTATAATGCGCTGCTTGATCTTGTGACAAAATGAGTGCGTAGAGCAGATAGGGGAAGAACAGCTTTGCGGATATCTTGATTATTTCGGACTGAAGAAAGGGTATATGCTGAGTTTTAATTTTATAGTAAACGACATAAAAAAATGTCGTTTACTATAACCCTCCGGGGGATGCACACGACTGCGTATAAGGAATTTAGCCGCTTTGCGGCACGCAGTCGGTGCGAGTAAACGCCTAAAGTACAAGTACTTTTGTCGTTT
>JAFUUG010000251.1 GCA_017483905.1 Bacillota bacterium | reverse complement strand
TATAATTCCGCAAACAGCGGATATGTCAATCCAACGGCAAAGTATACGGCTATTCTTTGTAAAAATGCTTCGGGTGCAGTCATAGGTATAGCATTTCTGAATTACTGAGGTGATCCTATGTCGGAATGGAGCGAGACCGTAAAGATAGGGATAATTCTTGTAATTATTGTCGCTGTTGTAAATATTGTTATAGGTATCGTTGTATCAATGCAGTTAAACAGCAAAGATATAAACGATCAGGCACTAAACAGCGTCTCCGTAAGCGAAAACAGCGAGCTTATCAAATATGATAATGCTAATGTAACGGGGGCACAGGCAGCGGTATTTATCGAAAAGCATTATCCTGCAAAAGATGTGGGAGTTATAGTAAATAACGGAAAACAAAGAAAAAACTATATCTGTGGAATATCTGTAAACGGTTTGACAGCGGAATTTGATGATGGTGCGGCGGTTTCTCAGTCCGGAAAAATATCATTGGAATCGGAAAGTAATTATTATATAAAGCCGTCCGACACCTATATATCAAAAACATATAAAAATAAGGCAGGAAAGATTATCTGCGTTTCTTTTGAAAAGAGTTAAATTCGGCGGAGGTCGAAAGCCTCCGCTGATATAAAAAATACATAAATAACAGACGGAATAATAAAAACTTATTAAATTATTGATTCTTTATATCATAAAGCATTTTTTATAAGTACGGTTATTATTTCTTAAAAGACTTATAAGCCAAAAGGCAAAGAAAGGGGCAATGCGTTTGGACAGGCTTATTTCCGATTATGCACTTACGGCAGTTGAAGTGATACTTGCCTGTGTGCTGATCGGTACATTTATAACGGTATATACGGTATGCAATCAGGCAACTACCGCATACAACAACGATACCGAGGCAAGAGTCCAGCAGGAGCTTTATGCAAAGTTTGCTCAGTATGATGATAAGACTATTTCAGACACGAAGGTTCTTAATCTTATGGCAAAGGGCGTAAATCTTCCGAATGGTATCAAGATCTATTCAAACGAATCGGCTTCATCTCCGTTTATTACACTTGGCTGCAACGAAACCGTTAATATCGGTGACAGCAGTATTCTTGAGGGATTGAGAGTAAATATTCCCGCAGGAACAAGCTGGAGCAGTGATGTTGTACTTAATGAGAATAACGGAGAGATCTCACATATTGAGATAAGATATGTGGGAGATTGAGGAGGTAAGAGGATTGAATGAATGGACAACAGCACTGAAAATAGGTGTTATATGTATTCTTGCGGTCGGGCTTATCTCTGTTGCAGTTACATTTGCTTTCACAGGAACGCTTATCGAAGGCAATGTAAAAGAAAATGTTGAGGCTGCTTATGATACCAATGATGAGCTTTATAAGTTTGACAATGTATGGCTTGATAAGCAGAGTGCTTTTAATTTTGCCTGCAGCTGTATAGATAAGGATGTCATACTTAAGATCGATTCGGCTATAGGTGGGATAAATACCATAGATCTGTATTCGCCGGGTGTCAGAAAGAATATCGAAGACTGCGTTGACAGAAATCGTTTTAAGGTGAAAATAAGCGAAAGCGGCGGCAAAACAACGATATTTTTGAGCAGGGGGTGATGATTTGGATTACACTGCGGATTTTATACTCGATACTGTGATAGGATTTGTGGTTTTTGCTCTGTGTATTGCGGGAGTGATAAATTTACTCGGTATGATGATGTATGAAAGTACATTCGGATTTGGCACACTCAGAGAAAAATCATCCTCCGATGCTGCTTATACGGTCGAAAAGGGTGAATTTATCGGATATGGAAAGAAACAGTATTATATGCTTCCTATAGTCGATACGGAAGATACAAGAACTGTTTATAAGTATGGTTCCGACGGTACTTACACTTATTCTGCCGTAAACGGAAGCGGAATGCTCAATATGTACAACAAGATATATCCTGTTCTCGAAAACACCGAAAACAGCGGAGATATTGGAAAAATAGAATGTTATGTCGGTATGGACGAGAACGGAACTCTTAAATTTACGAAAGGGGGCTGAGTAGGTGACATCTTATCTTATGAAGCTTATAGGCGGTATTCTTGCAGTCATATTGCTTACATTCGTGCCTCTCGTCACAAAGGTGTGTATAGATGAAATAGAGATTACAAGAAAAGGCTGGAATTACCTTGAAAACTATGTCGATACAGTAACGGATAAGGGACTTCTTACGGAAGATGATTACGAGGATTTTGTAAGACGATTATCAGCGAACGGAGTTATTTACGATGTTGATATAGAGGTTTCAAGAAAGATAGCACTTCCCGAAAGCGAGGGAACTGCGGAGATAATATATCAGCCTGTCGGGTTCTATTCATCTTCACCAAATGAAAACTATCAGATATTGACGGGTAAAAAGGCACTTTACAAAGGCGATATAATTACCGTTACCTGTACACCCGTAAACAGTACAACAGGACAAGTGATGGTATCAAAACTTACAAGATCGACAGCTAAAAACGAGGTTTTCTCTTTATCGGGAATGGTACGAAACAACGGGGTAGGTGGCTGATATGAATAGGTGGTTTGCACTTGTGCTTTTCTTCCCTGTGCTTATTGTTTCTGTTTCCATAGTGATATTGTCGGCATACAAAAACAGTGCTTATGAGGAATTTATGCAACTAAGACTTAATTCGATCATGAATAACGCAAATGATGCGGCACTGTTTGTTGCACAGGAATCAAGAACTGTAAATAATGCAGGCAATATCGAACTTGATCCCGATGATATGTGGGCAACATATAAGGCTGTATTTTTAAGCTCGTTCGGTATATATGGCGAATATCACAGCAAAACAATCGACAGCTATACGCCTGCC
>JAFUUG010000250.1 GCA_017483905.1 Bacillota bacterium | reverse complement strand
CTGCACATATTTCTTACGCATGATTTTTTCTCCTCTTTTGCCTGTATATTTTTTACTATCTATTTATATTATACAACAAAAGTGGAGAAAAATCAGTAGATATAAAATAAAAAAAGCCTGTAAAATAAAGAATTTCATACATTTTACAATTGGCTAACTTTAATACTATATAAGGAGGACAAAAATATGGAGAAAAACAGAAGTAAAATAAAACAAATAGAGAGGAGAGTGATTGAATGGCAAATGTAAGCAATTTTTATGCCGGAACAACAAACTATGCGGTGAGAGACACACAAGCTGAAGCTTTGCTGGTGGATAATGCAAGCAAGAATTTATTACCTTTAACTTTAGAAAATATAAAGTCACTAAATACGAATGGAACATGGAGTGATAGTGTATATGCAATTGATGGGGTTATTTTTACTATAAATAAAAACGATGTGGATTATGTAACAAGCATTGTTGTAAACGGGACAGCCGAAAAACCTATATATTTTCGTTTATTAGCTAAAATGCCTATAACAAATGGCAGTTATATTTTAAATGGGTGTCCCGATGGTGGATCGGAAAAAGGCACATATAGGCTTTATTGCTTTAATATGGAGGGTTCTTTAGAAGAACCTAATCATTATGATACAGGTCACGGAGTGGCTATACAAAATTTTAATAATATATCAGTTAGAATTGGGGTAGCTCAGTATTATAACGCAAATAATATTACATTTTATCCAATGCTCCGCCGTGCAGAAATAACAGATGATACTTTTGAAGCGTATTATAGCAGTGTAAAACAATTAGATAAAAATTTAACAATCGCAATAGAAGACCTACAACTACTCGATACCGATTTAACTGCGTTAGAAAATAAAGTGTCGAACATTTCAAAGGATAATGCAGATAATCTAAGTGTTTCAAACTCTCTCGGGAATATAAATATATTAAGCATTAACGATGGGATCAATATAAACGCAAGAGCAAATGTCGATATATCTTCCGATGGTTCAACCGGTATGACGAGTAAAAGTGGTGCTATAAATTTGACGGCAATTAATGACAATGTCAATGTTGAAGCAAATAACCTATACATGACTATAGATGGAGAATCAAGGATGACGTTAAAGTCATATATACAGAGGGTAGTTGATGGAACGATTAAAAAAATAATATGTAAACTATACCCATGAAAATGGACACATATATTTTAGGGTACCCTGATTTGCGGAGAACAAATTTGTGTTCAAACCCTATATAGTGTACAGGTAATTTTATGGTATAATCCCATCATTGACAGTTAAAAATCACAAGATTGCTCATAGGAAAGTAGCGTGCTGCTTTCTTGAGCGGTTCATCTGTTCTTTGTGGAACGGTAATATGTTCACGGCTTTTAGAATTGATAAATGCTGTCAGATCTCCTATTGAGGTTTCGACAATATCTTCGTTGGTTTTAAATTCGGTAAATAATGCTTGAGCCAATATCGACACCAACGAAAGGCGCACTAAGATAAGCAATGATTATAGCACTTGGGATAAGCAGTTAAAGTAATTATAAAAATATTTATAGATGAGAATGAATATGAATTGGGAGAACACTCAAGATGAGAGCAGGGTAGAATTATCCATCATCTATAATAAAATGTAAAATAAAAAAGAAAAAGTTTATAGCCATTGTAATCGGCTATAAACATATTATACAAGGAGTTGATCATATGGATATTAATGATTTTGCAATACAAAGCGGAAGGATTATAAGTGAAGAAAAAAACGAACATGGGTTCAATGTGGTTTACAATATAATAGGACTTATGAACGGAGATAATACCCCTGTGGGATATGTCAGGATAGAAGATTATCCTATTCGCTCAGGAAGAATGATAAGCGAAGAGAAAAATGAAAGCGGAAAAAATAAGGTCTATAACATCATTGATGTATTAAACGGGCATTTTGTCGAACTCGGTGAACTTGCCTATAAGGACAATGCAAGCGGAAGTTATATACCACAAGGAACGGTCTCGGTACCGACATTTACAGGGACACAAGAGAGTGTGAGCGTAACGGGCATACCTACCGGAACAGTATCACAGCCGACATTCGTCGGTACAACCGGAAGTATAAGTGTAAGCGGTACACCTGCGGGAACGGTATCAACGCCGACTGCGACTGTAACACCGACAACAGCAACTATCGGACAGATAACGGCAGTAGGAACATTTCCGACAATGACTTATGACAGTGCCACGGAAACATTAACTTTTGCGGCAGGCACATTGCCGACAGTGGAGAATGTAACAGTTATGACAGGTGCAAGCGTAGCGGTGTCACAGCCGACATTCAACGGTAGCGCATTGATATCGACAGGAACATATACACCTGCGGGAACGGTATCGCAGCCGACATTTACAGGCGATGAACTGACATCAAGCGGTAACTATACACCTGCGGGAACAGTTTCGCAGCCTGCGTTTACAGGCACACAGACAACTATTACGGTGTCGTGACAAAATAAGGGGGAGAGAGCTATTGAATGGCAAATGGAAGCAATTTGAATAGCCACCGCTATGGCTCATTCCTCCGTCCTGTCTGTGAAAATTTATTCTACATCAAAATATAAAAGTAATCCTAAGATGCCAAGCAAAGTAACACTATACGAGTAAATATTTTTTAAATACTTAAAATTACTTGAAAAAAAATGTTAAAGTATGTTATATTGGTATCATTACATAGTGTTACTAATATAGGTGGTATATTTAAATGGCATTTATAAGAACAAGAAAAATAAAGTATGATGAAAATAATAAAATTATTTCAGGTACTGCTGCAATTATAGAAAGTAAGTACGTTTCAGGAAATCTAAAATACCACTCAAAACAAATCGTTAGAGAAAGACTTGGAAAAGTCATCGAGTTATATAGTAAAAAAGAAGGACTTTTTCT
>JAFUUG010000249.1 GCA_017483905.1 Bacillota bacterium | reverse complement strand
TGAAAAGCCTATCTGTGCTGAGTGCATGGGATAAGCTTGAAAATGCCGCTGCTATATAGGAATATGGTCTTGATGAACCTACAAATACGGCGAAGATATATTTTACCGACGGGGAAGAAAAAGTGCTTAAAAGAGGGGACAACTCTCCCGACGGAAATTATTGGTACGCATCTGTTGACGGTGATGAAAGCATTTATATGATAAATGATATAGATGCTAAGAGAATGACCTATGGGCTTGATGATGTGATAGATAAAAAACTGCCGCAGGTGAGTATGTATGAGGCAAATTATATCTATATAGACCAGAAAGACAAACCGCTGATAGAGATAGAATACGATGAAGAGGCATCATCAAAGGGAAGTGCAGGGGAATTGTCCTCTTACGGTATGCAGACACTTACGATGAGAAGTCCTTACAAAGATGCGGTTGTTTATCCGTATAACCTTGAAGAGACGATTCTTGCGGGACTGCCTGAGGTAAATATAGAAAAGCTGGTGGAAGTAGAGCCGACCGAACCTGATAAATACGGACTTAATGAGCCTGTATGCGATATAAGGGTAAAGGATAAGAATAATGCGCTGCATCTGGTTGTGGGAAATGACTGCGATGAAGAGAGCGTATATTGTATGGTTCAGGACAGACCGCATATATTTACCATGAAAAAAAGTGCCGTTACTCCTTTCATGGATTCGGATCCTATTGATTATATACAAAAATTCGTTGCTTTAAAGACGAGAGTTGACACTAAAAAGGTGGATATAGAAAAGGGCAGCGAAAAATATGAAGTGACTTTCGGAAAAGATACCAGAAGTGATGATGATAAAACTACAAAGGTGGATAAGAGAGAGTCATTCATAAACGGAAAGAGCATCGAAAAAGAAAAATTTGATGTGTTCTTTGAAAAGATAATAGGTATCACTTTTGATAAGATAGATGAAAATTTATCGGCAGAGGGTGATGAAGCTGTTAAGATAAGATATGAGATGCTTAACGGAGATGTGACGGAAGTAAAATACTACAATTACGGAGAAGATAACAATTTCTATGCCGCAGACGTTGACGGAAAGATGATGTATATAGTAAGCAGGCAAAAGGTCGATGATGTGGTCAAAAGTGCAAAGGAACTGAGCTGATGAAAAGATATATCGGTATTATTCTGTGTGCGGTCGTTATTATGACAAGCGGCTGCACGCAGGAGAAAAACAAGAATAATGATAAAAATGATGTTACTGAAATTACTTCGGAAGAGATTGCTGATAAGATCTCAGATGTAACGAGTGAAGAGGTCACTGAAGAAGTCGGAGAAGATGAATATGGATTTAAGAACAGAAAAGTTACGATAAAGGAATCTACGGGATACCTTGTATCAGAAGATGATACGCCGATATTGTATACTTTTCTGACTTATCCGTATATTGAAAATCCCGATGATCTGACGGGGATAAATGAACTGAATCTAATGTATTCGATGATGGATAAACAGGTGGCGGATTCATACGCAAATACGGACCTTGCATATGAAGCAAATGACAGATATAAAAAAGACGGGGATAAATTTGTTCCTTTCACAGCGCAGTGCAGCGTATCGGTGACGTTCAACAAAGGAAATGTGATATCGCTGATGGTTGAGAGAGAAGAATTTACAGTTGGCAGTGAGGGGAATTATTCACGAAGGGGAGATACGAGATATCTTGATAACAATGATAATGTCGGGGTTACGGATATTTTTGGTATGACGGAAGAGGAGATAACGAAAAGAGCAGCTGACGGGCTGAAAAAGATGATAGAAAAAGAGCCTGACAAATATTATAATAATGCTGCGGATAAGGCGGAAGAAGTTATCGGAGATTGTATCAAAAATAAAGGGTGGTATGTAAAAGATGAGGGGGTCGCTTTTGCGGTAGACCCTGCGGTGATAGCACCTTATTCGACGGGGTGCGTTGAGTATGTACTTGGGTTTGTGGGAGATAGTGAGGAATTTTGTAAGAAGAGGTGAATAAAACCGCTTATCAGGGGGATAAGCGGTTTTATTTCTAAAATTTATTTTTCTGCAATTAATATGTATACATAATCGCTTGTGTCATGACCTATTGCAACAGCTAAATCACCTTTTGAATAACAAACAAAATATCCGTTATTATCAGGAAATTGAGATTTCATCATTTCGGAAAGTTCAAGTGAAAAAACAAACCCCTCTGCTTCCAATGCGTCATAATAGTTGTCAAGTTCGTTGGTTCTGTCTGTAAAAAGATATGTCCAATTATTTTTAGAAGAAGATGTCGGAGAAACATCAAACATTGCACCAAAGTCAATAACCGGATAGTAGCCGCTATAATATTGTTTGCTGTTACTATTTGAAGTAGTTGGTTCATTAAAAGTGGTAGTTGTTTCTGTTATTTTTTCGGATTTCTTTGGTGTGTTCTGCGTGGCGGTGCTTTTAGGTGAAGCCGCTGTGCATGAGGATAATATTATACATGATAGTACGATTGATAATGTGATTATTAAATTTTTTTTCATAGTTACCTCTTTTCTAAATACAGACCGTTTATTCTTTTGGATAATATTTTCCGTCAGAACCTTGATAGAAGTTATCGTCAATTGCTTTTCTTATTGCTTCATC
>JAFUUG010000248.1 GCA_017483905.1 Bacillota bacterium | reverse complement strand
TTTGCTAACAAATCCATATTCTTTTGGAATTGCAGATTTTTCAATGAATGTATCAGCACCATAAAATGTTCTAAAAATATTTTCTGTGTTTGTTTCACTTACATTTGTTTTTGTAATCATAGTTATATCCTCACTTTAAGATTGTCAGATGCATTACAATACACCAAACTATTTTAATCTGTAACGCTTCTTTTTTTTAGGTACGCTATGTTAGAAAAACGACTGTTTCAACAAAAGCCGCAACCTAAATAACATACCTAATTAGGTTTGATGTATAATTTTGAATAATCACTATTATTAGCTTAAAACTAAGACTTTAGCACCCTAAAATTGAAGCGTTACAGTTTAATCTTTCAGATATTCCTCGTTCGATTTTATGAGTTTTGAGATATATTCGACCGACGGGCCGCCGTCTACCTTTCTTGCATTTACGCACTGTTCAAGGGAGATGGCATTATATATATCTTCCGTGAAAAGAGGGTCTATCGCTTTATATTCATCTATCGTAAGCTCATCGAGAGATTTATTGTTTTCTATGCAGTAGAGGACAAGTCTGCCTATTACCGCATGGGCATCACGGAAAGGCATACCGTTTTTAACGAGCCAGTCGGCTGCATCTGTTGCATTCATAAAGCCCTCTTTTGCGGCGGAGTACATTTTATCCTTATTTATTCTTGCGGTGGATATCATATTCGTAAATACGGGAAGACACATTTTTATCGTATCAAAAGCATCGAAAAGTCCCTCTTTATCTTCCTGCATATCTTTGTTATAGGCAAGAGGCAAGCCTTTCATTACTGTGAGCATTCCCATAAGATGACCGTAAACTCTGCCTGTTTTTCCTCTTATAAGCTCAGCCATATCGGGATTTTTTTTCTGCGGCATTATGGAGCTGCCCGTTGAATAGGCATCATCAAGCTCTATAAAGCGGTAACGGCTGCTTGACCATATTATTATCTCTTCACAGAAGCGGCTCAGGTGCATCATTATAAGAGAGAGAGCCGAGAGTGTTTCTATTACGAAATCCCTGTCGCTTACACCGTCCATGCTGTTAAGCGTTATGGAATCAAAGCCAAGCTGTTCGCATACGAATATTCTGTCAAGGTCGTATGTGGTAGCGGCAAGCGCACCCGAACCGAGAGGCATCACGTTTGTGCGCTTATAGGCATCTTCAAGCCTTGCGCGATCTCTTCTGAACATCTCAAAATATGCAAGGACATGGTGAGCAAGTGTAACGGGCTGTGCGTTCTGTAAATGAGTGTAACCCGGAAGAATGGTCTGTGTATTTTCCGAGGCTATTTTATTTAAGGCTGCAAGGAGATTTTTTATAAGGGAGTCTATCGCCTTTATCTCCTCTTTTGTATACATACGGATATCAAGTGCGACCTGATCGTTGCGGCTTCTGCCTGTGTGCAGACGTTTGCCGACATCGCCGATACGCTCGATAAGTATGGTTTCCACATTCATGTGGATATCTTCGGCTTTTTCATCAAATTCGACTTTGCCGTTTTCGATATCGGAAAGTATCTCTCTGAGCGTCTTTTGTATAAGCTCGGAGTCTTCTTCGGGAATTATGCCCTGCTTTCCGAGCATTGCGGCATGAGCTATACTGCCTGTTATATCCTGTTTATACATTCTCCTGTCAAATGATATTGATGAATGGAAGTGGTCGGTGAAACTGTCAGTTGATTTTGTAAATCTTCCGCCCCATAATTTCATAATTCTGCTCCTTTCAAAATACCCCGTCGTAAAAGGCGGGGTATCTGATATTATTTGTTGTTTTCTTTTTGTTTGTTGTTTTCTTTCATTAATGCTCTTACTGTCATAGGAAGTCCGAAAAGATTTATAAATCCTACGGCATCTTTATGGCTGTAGAGTTCACCTGTAGAGAAGCTTGCGATGTCTTCGTTATATAATGAATAAGGAGATGATGAACCTGCGGAAATGATATTTCCTTTGTAAAGTTTAAGTCTTACTTTACCTGTTACAGTTTCCTGTATCTTGTCATTGAAAGCATCAAGTGCTTCTCTGAGAGGTGTATACCATGTGCCGTCATAGAGGATATCGGCATATTTCTTTGAGATCTCTTCTCTGAAATTCTGTGATTGTCTGTCAAGAGTGAGATATTCAAGCTCTCTGTGAGCATACATAAGGATAGTTCCTCCCGGTGTTTCATATACACCTCTGCTCTTCATACCCACTACTCTGTTTTCAACTATATCACAGATACCGATGCCGTTTTCACCGCCGAGTTTGTTAAGCTTCTCAATAAGGGCAACGGGAGCAAGTTTTTCTCCGTCTATTGCAACAGGGATACCTTTTTCAAATTCTATCTCAACATAAGTATCTTTATCCGGCGCTTTCTCAGGGGAAACACCAAGCTGGAGAAGATGTTCAAAATTAGGCTCGTTGGCCGGGTCTTCAAGCTCAAGACCTTCGTGGCTTATGTGCCATAAGTTACGGTCACGGCTGTAGCTGTCGTCTTTCTTCATAGGAACGGGGATATTTCTTTCTTCAAGATATGCGATCTCATCTTCTCTTGAGCGCATAGTCCATTCGTCCATTTTCCATGGAGCGATTATCTTGATGTCGGGTGCGAATGCTTTTACGGTAAGCTCAAAACGAACCTGATCGTTTCCCTTGCCTGTTGCACCGTGACATATTGCGAATGCACCCTCTTTTCTTGCTATTTCAACAAGTCTTTTTGCTATTATGGGTCTTGCCATAGATGTACCGAGGAGATACTTGCCCTCGTATACGGCATTTGCCTTGATAGTAGGGAAGATAACGTCTGTAACGAATTCTTCTGTAAGATCTTCAATATAAAGTTTGCTTGCACCGGTTGACAATGCTCTTTCTTCAAGACCATCTGTTTCGCTGCCTTGTCCCACATCGGCACATACTGCGATAACTTCCGCATCATCGTAAAGTTCCTTTAACCAAGGGATAATAACTGTGGTATCAAGACCACCGGAATAAGCAAGTACAATTTTTCTGCTCATGATCAAATCCTCCTAAAAAATAGTTTTGACATTATTATACACTTAAAAGGGAAAATAAACAATAGAAAATTTTAATATTTTTGAAAATATAGTGGTGATTTGATGTTTGGCGTTTCCGTAATTATTGACATAAAGCCAATTTTATTGTATACTCAAAGTATAAATTCGGCAAATTGGTATGCCGTCAGCGAAAGAGGAGAAAAGATGTCAGGATTATTTATAACACTTGAGGGAACAGACGGTGCAGGGAAAACAACACAGATAAAGCTGCTTGAAAAATATCTGAAAAATAAGGGGTATGAGGTTATATGTACCCGTGAACCCGGAGGAACGGATATAAGCGAAAAGATAAGAAAACTTATCATAGATCCCGAAAATATCGAGATGACACCTTTGACGGAAGCTTTGCTTTATTGTGCCGCAAGGGCGCAGCTTGTAAAGCAGCTTATTATTCCGGCACTTAAAAACGGAAGCATCGTTATATGCGACAGATTTGTTGATTCAAGCATCGTATATCAGGGGATAGCAAGAGGAATGGGTGCTGATATGATAGCAGAACTCAACAAATATGCTACGGGCGGACTTGTGCCTGATATTACATTTTTTCTTAGACTTGACAGCTCGGCAGGGATAAACCGAAAGAAAAAACAAGCCAAACTCGACCGCATAGAACAGGAAAAGGAGTCTTTTCACAGGAGAGTCTTTGCGGGGTATATAGAATTATGCAAAAAGGAGCCGGAAAGGATAAAAGCAATAGATGCCTCAAGATCTATTGATGATATTCATAATATCATCATATCCCATACGGAAGAGACTATCAAAAAACTCAGCTTATGAACGGAGTGATATCATGGATATGAAAATAAGCGACATCACATCGGTATCTTCTGCCGCTGTGACAAAAAAAACGGAAAAGGCGTCATCGGAAGAATTCAGCTTTACATTGAATAAGGTAAGCGATGACAAACTTATGGAGCGGCTTAATTCTCTTATGGAGGATATTGCCGCACAGGGAAAAAAACTCGGAGAACACATGGATATAAGGGATATGAAGAAGTATCGTTCTCTCGTAACGGATTTTATAAATGAAGTCGTTACGAACAGCCATGAATTTTCAAGAGAAAATTTCCTTGACCGCAGAGGCAGACACAGAGTTTACGGCATTGTGAAACTCGTGAATAAAGGGCTTGACGACCTTGCACAGGAACTGCTGAAAAAGGAAAAAGACCATATCGCTATACTCGATAAGACCGATGAGATACAGGGTCTTTTAATGGATATTATGATATGACGGATTATAATAAATATTTTTTTAAAAATATTATAGGAAATGATGAACTGAAAAAGAATCTGAGATCTGCCGCACTTTATTCAAGACCGTCACATTCCTATATTTTCAATGCACCGGGTGGAATGGGAAAGCATACGGCTGCACTGACTTTTGCAAAATCACTGCAATGCGAAAATATTACGCAAAGCGGTGAGCCATGCGGGAAATGTTCTTCCTGTATAGGTGTGGAATCGGAAAATAATCCCGACATGATATTTGTCAAGGCAACAAAAAAGACGATAGGTATAGATGATATAAGAGAACAGGTCGTAAATAAAGCAGGCATAAAAAGCTTTAAATACAGATATAAGATATTTATTATCGAAAATGCTGATACAATGACTGTTGCGGCGCAGAATGCCCTGCTTAAAACGATAGAAGAACCGCCCGAAAACTGCGTTTTTATAATGCTAAGCGAAAATTACGAACGTTTTCTGCCGACTGTTCTTTCAAGATGTGTCCTTATAAAACTAATGCCGCTCGGAGAAACCGTCATCTCGTCTTATTTACAGAACAAGTGCGGCATTGAGGCATCACGGGCGGATATATGTTCATCGTTTGCAAGGGGAAGCCTTGGAAAAGCTTTGCAGCTTGCGGATTCGGAAGAATTCATAACTTCAAGGGAATATGCACTCTCTCTTATATTTGAACTTAATAAGTCCGATCTCATAGGAATGTATGAAACGGCGGATAAATTTGAGGAAAACAAGGATAAAACGGAAATTTATCTCGATATGATGTATCTCTTTTACAGAGATGTGCTTATGTATAAAAATTTCGGAAATGACAGATTCATTACGGGAAAGGATAAGATGGCGCAGATCCGAATGGCTGCAAATATGTATGAAAAAAGAGATCTTTTCAGGATACTCGATGCTGTATCTGCGGCTATGACGGCACTTACCCGAAATGTGAATTACAAGATGACGATAGAAAATATGATTTTTAAAATAAAGGAGAAAAAGAAATGATTACCGTTGTCGGTGTGAGATTTAAGAAAGCGGGGAAAATATACTATTTTGACCCGGGTGATAATGATATAGAAAAAGGCGGCGGTGTGGTGGTTGAGACTGCAAGAGGTATCGAATACGGCATCGCCGAGATAGTCGGTAAACAGATAGAAGAAAAAGATGTTGTTCAGCCGCTGAAAAAGGTAATTCGTGCGGCGAGCGAAAAAGATATACAGCAACTTGAAAAAAACAAGCAGAAAGCTAAGGAAGCCTTAGAGATATGCAATGAAAAGATCGCAAAGCACAAACTTAAGATGAAGCTTATAGATGTAGAAGTGGCTTTTGATGTGAGCAAGATATTATTTTATTTTACGGCAGAGGGAAGAATAGATTTCAGAGAACTTGTAAAAGAACTTGCGGCTGTATTCAGGACGAGGATAGAGCTTCGTCAGATAGGCGTAAGAGATGAAGCGAAAATGTTAAACGGGATAGGTATATGCGGAAGACCGCTTTGCTGTGCTTCGTTTTTGGGTGATTTTAACCCTGTTTCGATAAAAATGGCAAAGGATCAGAACCTCTCTCTTAATCCGACGAAAATATCGGGTGTATGCGGCAGACTTATGTGCTGTCTTAAATATGAACAATATATCTATGAAGAACTTAACAGAAATTTGCCTAATGAGGGGGATATAATAAAGACTCCTCAGGGTACGGGAGAAGTCCTTTCGGTGAATGTGCTGAAACAGATGATCCGTGCGGTGGTGCGGAAAAATGAACAGGATACGGCAACTGTGGGATTTTTCGGCATTGATGAGATAGAAGTTATAAAGCGTAAAAAGATAAAAGACGAAAAGATAAACAAAGCAGAATTAAAGGAAATCCTTGACTGATGAGAGATATTGAACTGAATGAATTTGAAAGAACAGACGATCTGAACAGAAACGGTTATAAAATAATACAGAATGAGAAGAAGTTTTGCTTTGGTATGGATTCTGTTCTTCTCTCGGGGTTTGCCAATGTGAAAAAAGGCGAAAAAGCTGTCGATCTCGGAACGGGGACCGGAGTTATCCCGATATTGCTGTGTGCCAAAACGCAGGGTAAAAGTTATATTGGCATAGAGATACAGGAAGAATGTGCAAAGATGGCACAGAGAAGTGTATTTATGAATGAACTTGAAAACAATATAGAGATAAAACATCTCGACCTTAAAAATGCGGCGGAAGAACTGGGAAAATGTGCTTATGATGTTGTTACATCAAATCCGCCGTATATGAACGAAAAAGGCGGAATGATAAATGAATATTCCCCTATGGCAATCGCAAGGCATGAGATATTATGCACTCTTGATGATGTAGTTTGTGCGGCGGCTTCACTTCTTCGCTTCGGCGGGAGATTCTATATGGTACACAGACCGCACAGGCTTGCGGACATATTTTCTTCTCTGAGAAAACACAAACTCGAACCGAAAAGAATGCAGCTTGTTCAGCCAAGAGAGGGCAAAGAGCCGAATATGGTTCTTATAGAAGCATCAAAGCAGGGAAGACCGATGCTGAAAGTTCTGCCGCCTCTTGTGATATATGATAATGACGGAAACTATACGAAAAGTGTAAGGCAAATATACGAAGAATAGGTGATAGACTTGAGCGGAACATTATATGTGTGCGGTACACCGATAGGAAATATGGAAGATATAACTTTGCGTGCCCTGCGTATATTGAAAGAAGTCGATATTATAGCGGCGGAAGATACAAGGCAGAGCGTGAAACTTCTGAATCATTATGAGATAAAGACACCTCTTACAAGCTATCACGAACACAACAAATATGCAAAAGCTCCCGTAATAATAAAAATGCTTGAAGAGGGAAAAAATGTGGCGATTGTCACAGATGCGGGTATGCCCGGAATATCGGATCCCGGAGAGGATCTTATAAGGGAGTGCGTTTCTCTCGGTATACCTGTTACGGCTGTTCCGGGTCCTACGGCTGTTATAACCGGGCTTGTGCTTTCGGCACTGCCTTGTGCAAGGTATTGCTTTGAGGCATTTCTTCCGCAAAATCATAAACAGCGCAAAGAAATCATCGAAATAATGAAAAAAGAAACACGCACGACAATTATATATGAAGCTCCTCACAGGTTGACGAAAACTCTCGGTGAACTTCATGAGGAACTGGGAGAGCGGAAGATAGCTGTTATAAAAGAACTTACAAAAAAGCATGAAAATACGGTAAGAGGAACGATCGGAGAGGTAAGAGCGTATTTTGAGAAGAATGAGCCTAAAGGTGAATTTGTAATAGCAATAGAGGGAATATCCTCCGAAAAGCTGAAAGAAGCGGAAAAAGAAAAGTTTAACGATATAACGATAGAAGAACATTACAGAATGTATACGGAAAAAGGAATGACAAACAAGGATGCGATGAAGGCAGTCGCCAAAGACCGAAATATAGGAAAAAGAGAAGTATATGACATAATAATGAGAAAGGGTGGTACGGAATGAATAAAATTACAAAAAAGGCTTTATCGGTATTGTTTGCGGCGATATTTATACCTGTATTGGCAAATTGTGCTTATTCAGATATTTATATTGATTCACAGGAAACAGATACGGATTATGTGATAGAAAATTCAAGAGTGCTTATCCCTGTGAGAAGCATATTTGAAAAAATGGGCTATGATGTTGATTATGATGAATATACAAAGACGGCATATATATTCGGGGATAAGGTGATAACGATACGCTCCGGAGAAACGGGATTCTATTGTGACGGCAAATGGGTAGAGTGCGATCAGTCGCAGAAAACGATAGACGGAAGATTTTACATACCACTGAGAAAGATAACGGAAGCACTTGATGATTACAGCGTTGAATGGAATGAAAAAACAAAGAGCGTATATATTACAAGAGGGGCAGATAACAAAAATACGGAGGAAATACGGACATCTGCCGAAAAAAATGAACCTGACAACAGCGAACTTGAAAAGAGGGTATTTGAACTTGTAAATGAAGAAAGAGCAAAAAACGGTCTTTCAGAACTTAAATGGAGCGATGAACTTGCGGGATTTGCAAGAGAACACAGTAAAGATATGGCGGAAAGAAATTATTTCGGTCATACGGATCCTCAGGGAGTGACTTTTGTGGACAGAATAAATGAAGCAAATATAAGATACTCTTACTGTGCGGAAAATGTGGCTGCGGGAAGCACAACGGCAGAGGGAGTAATGGAGCAGTGGCTTGGTTCTTCGGGACACAGGGCGAATATACTAAGCAGTGAAACGGAATATATCGGTGTGGGACTTTGCTATGATGCGGATTCGGATTATGGGTATTACTGGACACAGTGCTTTATAAAAAATTGATAAAAATATTGAGGTATGGCTGTGAAAGTGTTATACTTACATCAAAAAAGGAACGCTGCCTGCTGATAGGACGGTGTGACCTCAAACTTAATTATACCGGCGTGCAAAGATATTTGCACACTCGGTATAAATTATGTACACGACTGCGTACAAGGGAATTAGCCACTTCGCGGCACGCAGTCGGCGCACTCGTAAACGGAAAAATTTTCCATTTACGAGTATAGTTATAAAAATAACCGTTTGCTTTTTGGCTGAAGGGCGGTTGTCTTTGCGGTCAAAAGGATACAAATTATCGTTTGTAATAAAAACGTAATGGAATATTTGAAAATTTCTCTTGATACTTTGGCGATTTTATATTAATATTATTATAAGGGTATTTTTATTTGATCGCTAAAACAAATCGGAGGTAAAAACAATGGCAGAAAAATACAGGTTAATAACCAGAAGTGACTTTGATGGTCTTGTATGTGCTATGATACTGAAAGAACTCGATCTCATAGATGATATTAAATTTGTTCACCCAAAGGATATGCAAGATGGAAAAATAGAGGTGTCGGACAGGGATATATCAACGAATCTCCCTTATGTTCCGGGAATACATTTGGCATTTGACCATCATCTGAGTGAAACTATAAGAACAGGCGGAAAGAAAGATAATCACATTATTGATCCCGATGCACCGTCTGCCGCAAGAGTTGTATATGAATATTACGGCGGCAAGGATAAACTTCCGAGAATAACCGATGAGATAATGGAAGCCGTTGATAAGGCGGATTCTGCACAGTTTACGATGGAAGAGATACTCAATCCCACAGGCTGGGTTCTTTTAAGCTACCTCATGGACGCAAGAACAGGTCTTGGTCGATTCAGAAATTTCAGAATATCGAATTATGAACTTATGATGCAGCTTATAGATTTTTGTCTTGAACACAGTATAGATGATATTCTTAAACTTCCGGATGTAAAGGAAAGAGTTGACCTCTACTTCCAGCAGCAGGAAATGTTTGAAGAACAGATAAAGAGAGTACATAAGATATATGACGATGTAATAGTTCTCTATTTAAAAGACGAGGATATAATATATACGGGAAATCGTTTCCTTGTATATGCGATGTATCCTGAAATAAAGATCTCGGTACACGTTATGTGGGGACTTAAAAAGCAGAATACGGCCGTTACTATCGGTAAATCTATTGTAAACAGAAGCTCCGATGTAAATATAGGTGATATATGTCTGAGCTATGGCGGAGGCGGACACAAGAATGCCGGAACCTGCCAGCTCGATAATGATAAGGTCGATGAACTTCTGCCGGGAATTATTGAAAAACTGAATGGAAGATAATGAGATCTGTCGGGTGTTATCTCGGTAACAGCCGACAGATTTTTGTGTTGTTTTATACTATACTCATTGACGGAAATATTTTTCGTTAATGAGTATAAACTGCTGAAAGGTTGAGTTAGATGAAAAAAGGTAACAAAGCCATATATTTTCTTCTTGCTTTTATATTCACATTTGGCTCGGCGGGAAATATATTTGCCGAAAATGCAAGTGCAAAAGATGATTTTTACGAATACATAAACGGCGAAAAAATAAAAAATTCTTCCCTGAAAGAGGGAGAATTTTTACAAAGTACGTTTACGATAGCAAAAGATGAACTGAATGAAAGAATATCGGAGATCATAAAGGAATGTACCGAAAACGGATATGAACTCCCGACTGATCCGGACAAGAGAAAAATAGCTGTTTTTCTGAATAATTTTAATGATACAGAGGAAAGAAACGATGCAGGTACTCTGACGCTTGAAAAATATTATTCTAAGACGGAT
>JAFUUG010000247.1 GCA_017483905.1 Bacillota bacterium | reverse complement strand
GGTATGGTTCGTCAGTGGCAAAATATGTTCTATGATGCAAGATATTCAAATTCGGTACTTGATAAGGCTACCGATTTTATCAAACTTGCAGAGGCATACAAGGCTCTTGCGATAAATGTAACAAAACCCGAAGAAGTCGATGATGCTTTAAAGAAAGCTATAGACTCAAATAAAACTTGCGTTATAAATTTTGAGATAAATGAAGATGAGAAGGTATTCCCGATGATACCTGCCGGAGCAGCTATTGATTCGATGGTAACATTTGATGATTTTGAGGAAAACTGATCATTTATAAAAAAATCATAAATTCAAGTAAGATGCTTGAATTTATGATTTTTATTTAGTATAAAGATAATGTTCTGAGATTATTTTCTTGACAAAAGCACTGCTGTTTCTATATGAGATGTCTGGCAAAACTGATCTACTGGTGTGACTTTCTCTATTTTATATTTTTCGCAGCAGAATTGTTTAAGATCCCTTGCAAGCGTTGCACTGTCGCAGGATACATAAACTATTCTTTCGGGTGACATATCGCATATCACATCTATCAATGCGGCATCGCAGCCTTTTCTCGGAGGATCGACCACAACAACATCAGCTTTTATACCATTTTCCTTATACATCATAGGTATTACTTCTTCGCTCTTGCCTACGATAAATTCCGCATTGTCTATACTGTTTATCTCTGCATTTCTTTTTGCATCCTTTATCGCATCTTCAACTATTTCTATTCCGTATACTTTTTTTGCTTTTTGTGCCAAAAAGAGTGATATGGTGCCTATACCGCAGTAGGCATCTATCACGATATCACTATCCGAGATATCCGCAAATCCAAGGGCGGTATTATAAAGTATCTCAGTCTGAACAGGATTTACCTGAAAAAACGAAAGAGGGGATATCTCAAAGGAAAGCTCGCCCAGTTTATCTGTAATATAAGGTTT
This sequence comes from Bacillota bacterium, assembly GCA_017483905.1. Taxonomy (GTDB): domain Bacteria; phylum Bacillota; class Clostridia; order Lachnospirales; family CAG-274; genus RGIG4831. Next base: position 1,322 of record JAFUUG010000247.1, on the reverse strand, counting down.
TCCGTAAAGCATACAGATCTTATCTCCCATTATTACATTTGTTTTTTCTTTATTTACATTAAAAGAAATACTTGTCACATTACCGACTTCAAGAAGTTTATCGACAAGTACATCGCTTTTCGGAAGTTTATTTCCGTTTATTATTATACAGACCATTATTTCGCCTGTTTTATAGCCTATCCTTGTGAGTATATGTCTGATAATGCCTGTATGACTGTTTTCGTCGTACGGCATAACTTTCGTTTCTCTCATATATTCACGCATTTTTTCTACGATCTCTTTCGTCTTTGGGTGCTGTATGATACACTCATCTATATCTTCTATATTATGGCTTCTCGGACGAAAGAAACCTATAAGGCTTTTTTCACTCGTTCCGCCTACAGGAAATTGTGCCTTGTTTCTGTAATGGATATTGTCTTTTGCGCCTATCGTATCATTTACATTGATGCCATCAAAGCCGCCTATTCTTTCAAGATTATATTTAACTTTATCTTTTTTGAATTCAAGCTGATATTCGTATTTTATATGCTGCAAATTACATCCGCCGCATTTTTTATAGTATTTGCATCTTGGCTCGCTCCTATTGTCTGATATTTTTTCTATCTCAACGATTTTCGCATAGCCGTAATTTTTATTAACTTTGAGCATAAGAGCATCGATTGTTTCTCCCGGCAAAGCTCCCTCAATAAATACGGTAAATCCGTCTATCCTGCCTATTCCCTCGCCGTTTGTTCCGAGTGTTTCTATTTCTACTTTATATCTTTTGTTTTTTTCTATTATTATGTTATTTTCCGTAGTAACTTTCATTTCAGAGTTCATCCCTTTTAAGCAGATCACTTATAGCACGGGCAATGATCTCATCGTTGCTTAACTTAAGTGTTTTTTCGATTTTAGAGATCTTATATTCTATAGGTGCAAGTTTTTGTTTAGGTTCTTCTTTTTTCTTTTCGATTTTGGAGCTCTTTTTTTTCTCACTCATTTTTCTCACCCGTTTTTCAAAATTCGGAATTTCTTATGTATCTTGTGAGCATTTTATTGTATCCTGCCCAATTTCCCGAAGTTGGATTCTGCTCTATCATACTTTCATACATTTTCATTTTTGCATCGAGATCATCGGCACAGTGCAGAAGAAAAGCCTCTTTTGTCTTAGGTCTTTTCGGGGAACCGTATTCAAGCTCACCATGATGAGAGAGGATACTGTGCTTCATGAGGGCTTTCAGTTTTTCGGGAAATCCATCTATCTTGGCACTTTCTGACGTTATCAGCTCAGCACCTATAAATATATGACCGAGAAGCTGTCCCTCATCTGTATAAACATTTGT
>JAFUUG010000012.1 GCA_017483905.1 Bacillota bacterium | reverse complement strand
TTGTATGGCAATAGGATTATTCCCTCCGATCTTAACATTTCCGATACAAACTTCTCTTGTCGGTTTTCTCTCAATAAAACTCATTTCCATTCCTCCTGTAAGAATCAAAAGAATTTACTTATATCATTAAAAGCGACCACAACTCCGAATATCATCAGTAACACAAATCCCGCAAGATGCACCATACCCTCTTTTTCGGGAGGTAAAGGCTTGCCTCTGAATACTTCTATTATCATGAATATAAGTCTTCCGCCGTCAAGTGCAGGCAGCGGCAAAAGATTCATAACGCCGAGATTGGCACTTAAAAGACCTGTTATCCTCAGAAAAACAAGCACCTTATCAAGTATACTTTCATCTATTATCTCCTTGTATGTCGTATCGACCACCTGTGTCATTCCTATCACACCGGAAACATCGTCCATTGACACCTGTGCAGTCACAAGTCGGAAAAATCCCACAAATGTCATTTTTATCATAAGGATCGTTTCCCAGAAGCCTTTATACAAACACCCGGTAATACTTGCTCTCTGCGTATTTTCATATTGCTCCCCTATAAGCGGAGAAAATCTTTCGGCACCTATCTCAACACCGAGCAGTAATCTGCCCTCTTCATTTTTCTTAGGTATTATAACTTTTTCTATCTTCTCGCCGTTTCTCTCGACTACTACAGAAATACTCTCCTGTTTCATATCGCTTAATGCAAATACAAGGTCATTATATACCCTTATCGTATTTCCGTTTAATTCGATTATTTTATCATCAGCCATTATTCCCGCCTCTTTTGCGGGATATCCGTCAACGACTTTTGCGATCGTAGGTTCGGCATATCCGCTAAGTGCAGTTATAAAAGTAAAAATAAAAAGTGCAAGTATAAAATTCATTATCGGACCTGCCGTAACTATTGCTATCCTCTTAAATACATTTACTCCCTCAAAACAATCAGGTTCAAACCCCTCGCTTGCATCTTTCATTCTGCAAAAACCGCCCAAAGGCAGCAATCTTATCGAATAAAGCGTCCCGTTTCTTGTTATGCCGAATAATTTCGGTCCCATACCCACAGCAAATTCCTCGACATATACACCGCTTTTTTTTGCAATTATAAAATGACCGAATTCATGCAGTACAACGATAATACCAAACATCAATATCGTTATCAGTATCGACATCATAACACCTCTGTCTCACTTGCAAATGTTCTCGCCCATTTATCCGCCGCAAGAACATCATCAAGCGTATAATCATATACAACAGTATATGCGTTCATAGTCTTTTCTATTAATTTAGGTATATCGGTAAATTTAATTTTTCTCTCTATAAATTTTCCGACAGCTATCTCGTTTGCGGCATTAAGTACCGCAGGCATGGTTCCTCCCGTCTTTATAGCTTTGAATGCAAGTTCAAGACAAGGAAACTTATCCTTTTTTGGTCTTTCAAAAGTAAGAGAATTTTTTATGAAGAAATCTATTCTCGGCAGATCCGTCTGCACCCTTTCGGGGTAAGTAAGTGCATATTGTATCGGCACTCTCATATCGGGT
>JAFUUG010000011.1 GCA_017483905.1 Bacillota bacterium | reverse complement strand
TTATTCGGGTATTATTTTAAGGGGATATACCTATGGAACGGGATTTTCGGTGATCGACGGAGGAAGATATGACGGTCTGCTTGCAAATTACGGATGTGATGTGCCGTCGGTGGGATTTGCGGTAAAAGTGAACGAACTTGTTTCGGCTCTTGAATATCAAAATGTGAAATATGATATGAAAGAGGGAAAGACGCTTATAGTCTGCAACAAAGAAAGCAGGAAAAAAGCAATAGAAACAGCGGATTATCTCAGAAAAAAAGGTACGATCGCAGAAAACAGTCTGCTTGGAGAAGATATTGAAAAGAACAAAGCTTATGCCGCAAAGAATAATATCGGAGGAATACTTTATTTTCTCGATAACGAGAACGTAAAGGTGATAAGCATAAAAAACAATACCGAAAATATTGTGAACATAAGCGAATTAACAGGCAAGGAGAATTGATATGGAATATATAACTTTCGCTTTGGCAAAGGGCAGACTTGCCGAAAAGACGATGGAGCTTCTTGAAAAAACAGGTATAACCTGTGAAGAAATGAAGGAAGATTCAAGGAAACTGATATTTGTAAATGAAGAGGCAAAACTTAAATTTTTTCTTGCAAAAGCGAGTGATGTGCCGACTTATGTGGAGCATGGCTCGGCAGATATAGGGGTTATCGGAAAAGATACGCTTCTTGAGGAAACAAGAAATTTATATGAAGTGCTTGATCTGGGATTCGGAAAATGCCGCTTTGCCGTTGCAGGAAAAGCTGAAATAAGAGAAAAACTTGAAAGAAGCAACGATCTGAGAGTTGCAACGAAATACCCTAATATTGCAAAAGAATATTTTTACAAGAAGAAACATAAAACGGTTGAAATAATCAAATTGCATGGGTCGGTGGAACTTGGACCTATAGTTGGATTATCCGATGTGATAGTTGATATAGTGGAGACCGGTTCAACATTAAGGGCTAACGGGCTTGAAGTGCTTGAAGAAATATGCCCTGTATCGGCAAGAGTTGTTGTGAACAGAGTAAGCATGAAAATGGAGCATGAAAGAATATCGAAAATAATCGAAGGTATAAAATCTTTGGGAGATGAATTGAAGTGATAAGTATTGTCAGATACAATAAAAACGAAGAACAGAATCTTATAAAGAAACTGGAAGAAAGAGGAAATCTTGAATACGGGGATATACAGAAAACGGTTGAAGATATACTTGCAGATGTGAGAAAAAATAAAGATGAGGCTTTGTTTAAGTATACAGAAAAATTTGACGGTGTAAAACTCGATAAAGATAGTATAAAAGTAACGGAAAAAGAAATAGAGGAAGCATTTGAAAATGTTGACAAGGATCTTGTGAGAGTAATGGAAAAGGCTGCGGAGAGAATTGCCGATTATCACAGAAAGCAATTAAGAAACAGCTGGCTTGAACCGAATGAAAACGGAGAAATGCTGGGACAGCTTTTCAGACCGCTTGAAAAAGTGGGGGTATATGTACCCGGAGGAAAAGCAGCTTATCCGTCAAGTGTGCTTATGAACATAATACCTGCGAAAGTTGCGGGTGTGCCAAAGATAATAATGACTACACCTCCGAACAGAGAGGGAAAACTCAATCCAGCGACGGTAGCTGCGGCAAAGATAGCCGGAATAGATGAGATATACAAGGTCGGCGGCGCACAAGCTGTTGCGGCTCTTGCATTCGGTACGGAAAGCATACCTAAAGCCGACAAGATAGTAGGCCCGGGAAATATATTCGTTGCACTTGCAAAAAGGGCTGTATATGGGTATGTAAGCATTGATTCCATAGCGGGACCGAGCGAGATACTTGTGCTTGCAGACGAAAAGGCAAATCCTGTATATATAGCGGCGGATCTGCTCTCACAGGCGGAACATGACGAACTTGCATCGGCTATACTTATAACGACAAGTGAAGAACTTGCAAAAAAGGTACAGGCGGAAATTGAGAAACAGACAGCTGTGCTTGAAAGAAAAGATATAATAAATAAGTCTATAGATAATTACGGCGGTATATTTATCGTTGATGACATAGATACAGCTGTTGAACTGAGTAATAAGATCGCACCTGAACATATGGAAGTATGTATAGACGATCCGTTTTCTCTGCTGCCTAAGATAAAGAATGCGGGAGCTGTATTTCTCGGAAATTATACTCCGGAACCTATGGGGGACTATATGGCAGGTCCTAATCATGTGCTTCCGACAAACGGTACGGCGAGATTCTTTTCTCCGCTTAATGTAGACGATTATATCAAAAAGACAAGTCTTATATCATTTTCGCAAAGCGGAATGAAAGCACTCGGAAATGATGTGATAAAATTTGCACAGGCTGAGGGACTTACGGCACACGCAAATTCCATAAGGGTCAGAATGTGAGGAAAATATGATAAATAATACGAAAGAGAGAAAATCCTTTATTGAAAGAAATACAAACGAAACTAAAATAAAAATGGATATAAATATTGACGGCAAAGGAAAAAGCAATATTTCAACGGGGATAGGTTTTTTCGATCATATGCTGACACATATTGCAAAACATGGTTTTTTTGATCTTAATGTTGCAGTGGAGGGCGATCTTGAAGTAGACTGTCACCATACAGTTGAAGATACGGGGATAGTTCTCGGAAAATGTATATCGGAGGCACTTGGGGATAAAAAAGGGATACGAAGATACGGTCATTCGATAGTGCCGATGGACGAGACTCTCGTGCTTTGTGCAGTTGATATATCGGGAAGAGATGTATTTTGCTACGATGCACAGTTTACGGTCAACTCCCTCGGAAATTTCGATACGGAGATGGTGGAGGAATTTTTCAGGGCGGTAGCAAGTAACTGTGGACTTAATCTGCATATAAAAGTGCTTGCGGGAAAAAATAATCATCATATAGCGGAGGGAATATTCAAGGCTTTCGGTAAGGCTATGGATATGGCTACGGGATATGACGAGAGAATAGAAGATGTATTATCTACAAAAGGAATGTTGGAATGATGATAGGTATAATAGATTACGGAATGGGAAACCTCAGAAGTGTACAGAAAGCTTTTGAGTTTGTCGGATATGATGCAAAGATAATAAATACACCTGCGGAGATAGAAAGAGCCGAAAAAGTCGTTCTTCCGGGAGTCGGGGCATTTGCCGATGCCATAAGAACGATAAGAGAAAAAAATATTGACAAGGCTATTTATAAAGCTATTGATGACGGAAAATATTTCCTTGGAATTTGTCTTGGAATGCAGATGATATTTGACAAAAGCTATGAGAATGGGGAATATGAGGGACTCGGTCTTATTGAGGGAAAAGTTGTAAGGCTTCCCGATAATGTGAAGATACCTCATATCGGCTGGAACGATCTGAATATAAAAAAGGATTCGCCTATTTTTAAGGGAATAGGGAAAAAGCCTTATGTGTATTTTGTTCATTCATACTATCTTGAAACAGATGCACCTGTTGTTTCGGCAACGGTGGATTACGGAAAAGAAATACAGGTAGCTGCCGAAAAAGATAATATTTTTGCATTGCAATTCCACCCTGAAAAAAGCGGTGATATAGGACTACAGATATTAAAGAATTTCGGAGGATTATAATTATGAAAATTTATCCAGCAATAGATATTAAAAGCGGAAGAGCGGTAAGATTAAGTCAGGGAAAATTTGATAAAATGACAGTATTTTTTGATGATCCGCTTGAGGCTGCACAAAAATGGGTCGATAAAGGTGCTTCGTGCATACATATAGTTGACCTTGACGGAGCGAAAAACGGAAAATGGTTCAATGAAGGTATTATAAGAAAGATAGTAGGTAAATTCGATGTGGATATACAGACAGGCGGCGGTGTAAGAAGTATCGATGATGTTAAGGCAAGGATAGATGCGGGAGTATCAAGAGTTATAATCGGTACTGCGGCTGTAAAAAATCCGGAACTTGTAAAAGAGGCTGTTATCAAATACGGTGATAAGATAGCTGTGGGTGTAGATGCAAAAAACGGAATGGTGGCAACAGACGGATGGGAAAAGGTGAGTGAATATACTGCGGTCGATTTGTGTCTTAAAATGAAAGAATACGGTGTAAAGACGGTTATATATACAGATATATCAAAAGACGGAATGATGAGCGGACCTAATATCGAAGCTACAAAGGAACTTATTGAAAAAACAGGGCTTGATGTGATAGCATCGGGCGGAATATCCAAAATGAGTGACCTTGAAAATGTGCAGAATATCGGTGCTGCCGGAGCAATAATAGGAAAGGCTCTTTTCAGCGGGGCGATGGAACTTGATGAGATAATCGCTAAATTTGAAAGGGGAGTATGATATGCACACGAAACGTATTATACCTTGCCTTGATGTGCATAACGGAAGAGTTGTAAAGGGGGTCAATTTCGTTAATCTGAGAGATGCAGGCGATCCTGTTGAGATAGCGGCATATTATAATAAGTCACTTGCGGACGAACTTGTTTTTCTTGATATTACCGCTTCTTCCGATGCGAGAAACATTATGCTTGATGTGGTTGCAAAGACGGCGGAGCAGGTTTTTATTCCGCTGACTGTCGGCGGCGGTATAAGAAGTATAGACGATTTCAGAAAGATACTTAGTGCGGGAGCGGACAAGATATCAGTCAATTCCGCTGCACTACACAGACCCGAACTTATAACGGAGGCTGCCGAAAAATTCGGAAGTCAATGCGTTGTGGTTGCCATAGATGCAAAGAGAAGAGATGAAAACGGGTTTGATGTATATTTAAACGGCGGAAGAGTGAATACGGGAAAAGATGCTGTTGAATGGGCGGTATATGCGGAAAAACTCGGTGCGGGTGAAATACTGCTTACAAGTATGGACTGCGACGGAACGAAAAGCGGATATGACATCGAACTTACAAAGGCTATATCAAGTGCGGTCAGTATTCCCGTGATAGCATCGGGCGGAGCAGGTACGATGGAGCATTTCAAGGAGGCACTTACAGACGGCGGTGCTGAGGCTGCTCTTGCGGCATCTTTATTCCATTACAGAGAGATGGAGATAATCGAACTTAAAAAATATCTTGCGGGCGAGGGTGTATCGGTAAGACTGAAATGAGGTGCCAGCGAAAATGCAGGAGCTTATTAATGACAAATTCTATACAGTATTGAAAGAAAAATATAATGAGCTTTTGCTTGATTATGTACTTCTTTCGTTTGGAGAAAATTGTGATGAAAAGTATTGCGATGAAAAATCCCACAAAATTGCTGTTATTAAGGCAATAGAAATACTAAATGCAAGAGTAAGAGTTGGGAATAACTTAAAACACCCTCATTTTTATATTGATGAAGACAAAATGTTATGCAATCAATATAGTTTAGAGGATTTCTTTTATAAATGTGACAGTAACATGGAAATGATTGGAGAGCGTAAAGTTCGTATAACACCAGAACATTTGTATATGACATATTGGCAGGCTTTTTCGGAACCTCCGTATGGTATTCCCTATTCAAGGGAGGATTTTGAAAAAATAAATCATTTGCTTTTTCCTGTTCAATTCAGAGATGATTTGAAAATATACAGTTGGAATAATGGTTTCAGCAATTATTTTGATGATGGCAAAGAGTGGTGGGGAAATGCTCTTTGGAGCGTATATGATAAGAATATGCAAAGATTTGTTATTATAGGAGCCTCATTGACTGATTAAATAGGTTCTGTCATAAGGAAAGGTCGATTTGAGTATAGCGTGCCAAACACTTATACCATAAAATTTGATTGGAAGAAGAAAGGGTAATTATGGAACTTAAATATAATAAAGATGGTCTTATTCCTGCAATAGTTCAGGACTATAAGACGAAAGAAGTGCTTATGATGGCATACATGAACAAGGAGTCGTTTGAACTTACACTTGAAAAGGGGCAGGCGTATTATTACAGTCGTTCAAGACAGCAACTCTGGCTGAAAGGGGAAACTTCGGGGCATTATCAGAATGTGAAGAAGATATTTTATGACTGCGACTGCGATACGTTGCTGCTGA
>JAFUUG010000246.1 GCA_017483905.1 Bacillota bacterium | reverse complement strand
AATAGTTTTAGGAGGAAAATAAAAATGGCAGTAAAAGTTGCAATCAATGGTTTCGGTCGTATCGGTCGTCTTGCTTTCAGACAGATGTTTGATGCAGAGGGTTATGATGTAGTTGCTATCAACGACTTAACAAGCCCTGATATGCTTGCTCACTTATTAAAGTACGATACAGCTCAGGGTACTTACAAATATGCAAGCACTGTTTGCGCAGGTGAAGATTCTATCACAGTAAACGGTAAGAAAATAACTATCTACAAGGAAGCTGACGCTAAGAATCTTCCTTGGGGTAAACTTGATGTTGATGTTGTTCTTGAATGTACAGGGTTCTATACTTCTAAGGAAAAAGCTTCCGCTCACATCACAGCAGGTGCAAAGAAAGTTGTTATCTCTGCTCCTGCCGGTAACGACCTTCCTACTATCGTTTACAATGTAAACCATGATACTTTAACAAAGGATGATACTATCATCTCTGCTGCATCCTGCACAACTAACTGTTTAGCACCTATGGCTTACAACCTTAACAAACTTGCTCCTATCGTATCGGGTATCATGACTACAGTTCATGCTTACACAGGCGATCAGATGATCCTTGACGGACCACAGAGAAAAGGCGATAAGAGAAGAAGCCGTGCAGGCGCACAGAATATCGTTCCTAACTCAACAGGTGCAGCTAAGGCAATCGGTCTTGTTATCCCTGAATTAAACGGAAAGCTCATCGGTTCGGCACAGCGTGTTCCTACTCCTACAGGTTCTACTACTATCCTTGTAGCAGTAGTTAAGGGCAGCGTTACAAAAGAGCAGATCAACGATGCTATGAAAGCAGCAGCTAACGAATCTTACGGTTACAACACTGACGAGATCGTATCTTCCGATGTTATCGGTATGACTTACGGTTCTCTCTTTGATGCAACTCAGACAATGGTTGCTCCTATGGAAGACGGAAATACTCAGGTTCAGGTTGTTTCCTGGTATGACAATGAAAACTCTTACACTTCTCAGATGGTAAGAACTATCAAATATTTTGCTGAATTAGGCTGATAATTTATAATAAAGAAGCTGCGAGGGAATTTCTTTCGCAGCTTTTTTTTTTTTTTTGTAGGGGTATTAAAATGGATATCAAAACAAAATTAAAGAATACAGAAGATAATTTCCGATTTGTTTTGAAACATTATAGCGCTTATGAAACGGAGCAAGCCAAAATAATGATATTAACTGTTATTTGTAAGAAAGAAAGATGAGAAATGGACAAGATCAATTTTATTATTACAAAAGATTCCTTTTGCGTGGACAGCGCAGCACATGGGGAAACAAATGAAAAGACCGATAAATTTTTAAAGTCACCGTATGAGATGTTTTATGGGCTGGCTTTTTCTGCCCATCCCGATTATTTTGATGCAGCAGGGGATTATATTTTTCAACTTGCCGAAATGTTTATTGAAAAACTTTCGGCTATTTCCGGAATAGAATTAAGCCGTGAAAAAACTGAGTTTATTCCCGATGACGAAACTCTGGAAACACTTCTTGGCAGTGTCCCGTTTGCGATTGGTGCGGAGTATGTTACAAAAATATGGATAAAACGGCAATTCAGACGTTTTCTTGATATATTTAAAAAAGAGATCAAAGCATACAAGGGAAGAGTTTCGCTTTATTTCGCCGAAAAAAATTCGAAGCTGCATATCCCCGAGCGTGTATTTTTCCATTTGGTAGAGAATAAAAAAGATGATTTTCCTTTCGCTTTTCTTGCGACTTACGCAACTAAAGCCGAATCGGGTGCGGTGCGTCATGTGCCATTGCAATATGCACTGACCGAGTATAACGGAGATAAAACAAAAATACTTGACCTGCTTTCGTGTCTTAACAAAGCAGCCGAGGTTTCGGAAATTATCGGAGAATTTATGGAAAGCGGAGAATTGTTTCATCCGCTTGGGATCAGTGCGGATGAAGCATATCGATTATTGCTGGATATACCGAAACTTGAAGAGGCGGGAATACGCTGCCGTATTCCGAATTGGTGGAAAAAACGGTATACAAGCGTTGCACTCTCGGTAAAAGTCGGGGATGATAAACCGAATTTATTGGGTTTCGACTCGGTTTTGAGTACATCTCCAAGTCTGATGGTCGGCGGTGTTCCTTTGACGGAAGAGGAAATAAAACAGCTTTTGAAGCAGACGGAGGGATTATCATTTATAAAAGGCAGATGGATAGAAGTAGACCATGCGAAACTTAATGAACTGCTTGCACAAATGAAAAAATGCAGGGGTGAAATGAGTCTTCTTGAAGCTATACGTACCGAAATATCCGCAAAAGATAAAGATTCGGACGAAAACAATATCGTTGTGACAAACGGGAAATGGCTAAAGGAATTTTTGAAAAAACTGCGGGAACCCGTGAAACTTAAAGATGAAAAACTGCCGGAAAGTTTCAACGGAGAACTCCGTCCTTATCAGAGTGTGGGCTGCAGGTGGCTGCTGCAAATGAACAAAATAGGTTTTGGCGCTTGTCTTGCAGATGATATGGGTTTGGGAAAAACCGTGCAGATACTTTCGTTTTTGGAAATATTGCGTTCAAAAGATCCGGATTCAAAAATTTTGCTTATTGTGCCGGCTTCTCTTCTTGTAAACTGGAAAAAGGAAGCAGAAAGATTTGTGCCGGATATGAATGTCGAAATATTGTACGGAAGCCGCTCCGATGTGTTGTCGGAACGATTTGGGACTTCAAACGCATTTTTGACCGTTACCACATACCGTATGGCTTGTACTGTAAAAAGTCTGTATGAGCGCACATGGGACTGCATTATACTTGATGAAGCACAGGCTATCAAAAATCCTGCTACAAAACAGACAAAAATCATCAAGCAGTTTAAAAGCCGTATGAAAATAGCTCTTACGGGAACGCCGATAGAAAATGAACTTTTTAACTTATGGTCGATATTTGATTTTCTTGATACAGGCTTGCTTGGCAGTAAAGATGAGTTTCGTTCTTTCTGTCGCAGTCTGAATGATGATACGCAAGGTTAAGCAAGATTGAAAAATATAATATCGCCGTTTATGCTGAGAAGAGTAAAGACAGATAAGAAAATTATCTCGGATTTGCCGGAAAAGATGGAACAAAACGATTATATCGAATTGTCCAAAAAACAGAAAGTTCTTTATAAAAAACTGCTTGCACAAACAGAAGAGCAGCTTTTAGACAGCGAAGGAATACAGCGTAAAGGTCTTATTTTGTCACTGCTGCTGCATCTTAAACAGATATGCAATCACCCCGATCAATATCTTGGACAGGAGGAGTTTGAACCAACACAAAGCGGCAAGTTTGAAATGCTGAAAGAAATATGTCAAACCATATACGAAAAACGGGAAAGAGTATTGGTATTTACTCAGTTCAGGGAGATGACAGCACATCTTGACAATTACCTTGCGGAAATATTTCACTGCAGGGGCGGGATCATACACGGAGGAGTAAGTGTAAATGAGCGTGCTGAACTTGTTGAACGTTTTCAAAACGAGGAATATATGCCGTATATGATCTTATCGGTAAGATCGGGCGGTACAGGACTTACTCTTACAAAGGCAAATCACGTTATACATTTTGATCGCTGGTGGAATCCATCGGTGGAAAATCAAGCTACAGACAGGGCTTTTCGTATAGGACAGGATAAAAATGTAATGGTACATAAATTTATTTGTCAGGGCACGGTTGAGGAAAAAATAGATAAACTGATATCATCTAAAAAGGAACTTGCAGAAAATATTATCGGCGAAAGCGGAGAAAGCCGCCTTACAGAAATGAGCAATGACGAGTTGTTGTCAATGCTTCGCCTTGAAGTCTGAGAGGTGAAACGAAATGTCAAAAAAGAAATATTGGGAAGATGTATACTATTCTCAGCCTACAAATAATGAACTTGTCGGAAACGCAAAATTAACTGCGGAAAAGGCAGCAAAAAGGGGCAAAACGTTAAATCCTGTTATAATTACGGGAAATAAGATAGCCAAAAGTTGGTGGGGCATAGCGTGGTGCAATAATCTTGAAAAATATGCCGATTATGAAAGCAGACTGTCAAGAGGTAAAAGATATGTTAAATTGGGTTCGGTTGTGGATCTGCAAATAGATAAAGGAAAAATAAACGCAAGAGTTCAGGGCAGCAGAAAGACTCCTTATAAAGTGGAAATACGAATAAGTCCCCTGTCTGAAAAGCAAATGGAAAATATTACAGCTAAATGCGGCTTAAAGGTGGAGAACCTCAATAAACTTGTAAGCGGAGATTTTCCTGCGGAATTAAAAGATGTTTTCATAGGTGAAGATGGGCTTTTTCCAAAACCCAGAGAAATATCTTTTAACTGTAGCTGTCCCGATTGGGCACTTATGTGCAAGCACGTTGCGGCTGTTCTTTACGGTGTCGGTGCAAGACTGGACGAAGACCCTCTGCTGTTCTTTTCTTTAAGAGGGATAGATACAAATCGTTTTGTAGATGTTGTTATAGCAAACCGCACGGAAATGATGCTTGAAAATATAAATAAACCAAGCAAACGCATACTCTCGGATGTTGATTTGTCGGAAGTTTTTGGGGTATTGTAAAATTACTGTTCGATAGACGATTTTTGCTCCGCTGCTACTGAGGATATGAAACGTGCGATACTCTTTGCGGAGTTTGAAAAACATCTGCCAACGCTCATCGGTGAGAACTTATTATAGTAAACGACATTAAAAAATGTCGTTTACTATAACCCTCCGGGGGATGCACACGACTGCGTATAAGGAATTTAGCCGCTTTGCGGCACGCAGTCGGTGCGAGTAAACGCCCAAAGTACAAGTACTTTTGTCGTTT
>JAFUUG010000245.1 GCA_017483905.1 Bacillota bacterium | reverse complement strand
CATTCACATTATTATTTTTACCTTGACTATTATTCACTTTTGTGATATTATCAAGTTGTGAAACCGATATATTAGAATTAGAATTCGGTACATCGGATTTTGACAACTTATTTTTAGATTTAAGAGCTTGTTCTTGCTTTGCGGTGCGGTGAACAGGCTCTTTTACTTTTATGTATCCTCTTTCTCTTGCCATTTTTTCAAACTCTTCATCGCTTATATCGTTTTTAGCAGCTCTTTTAGTTTCCTCTTGTTCGTCATTTTTCCAAAATTCGCTATAATTCTTCAAAATATACGCATTAGATGTATCTCCACCAAATTTATTTTTTCTGCTCTCTCGTGATAAAATGCCCTTTTCTTCCAATGATTTAAGAGTTCTCTTAATTGTACTTACAGAAAACCCACTTTTTTTCACAAGTGTATTTTTTGACGGAAAAGCATTATTTCCATATCGAAGTAAAAGTATAAAAATAAGTTTTTCGTAGCCGCTTAATTTTCCCTCACTGTCTAAAAAATCATTGTAAACGATTGTAAAACTCGGATAATTACTCTTAACTTTAACATCATTCATTTGTTTCACTCTCCTTTGCTTTTTGCTTGCTCATATCAGTTTTGATTAGATCCAAAATATATTTTTGCATTGGTATTCCTTTCTCAAAACAAAAAATTCGTAAATCGTGATGAAAATCTTTCGGTAATCTCAAGGTTAATTTTTGCATATCAGCGGTTTTTATTTCGTTTTTTATCATAACAAGCACCTCCTAATACTATATTATCATATTGATAGCAAGCCGTCAAGTAAAAAAACATTTTTTTTTGAGGTTCTATGTGACCTTATTTTCAAACAAAAAAATACATTTTTTAGACTTATTTTTGTTTTTTTGGCTTAAATTGGTTTTTTCAAAGGGGTTCTGTGAGAACCCGGGGGGGGGGTCACATAGAACCCCCCCCTGGGTCTGTGAGAACCCCCTATTATAATTACTATTTTACAAGTATAAGATATCTATCAATCTATCTATCATAAAGGCGATAGATTGACTGACTGATAGATTTTTTTATACAACATAAAAATAACCTATTCTCAAAAGCTCATATTTAGCTCTGTAATCGTTTTTAGCTTATTGGGAATATAAAACTAAGGAAAAACAAAAAAACGCTCAAAAAAGAAAAATAAGGGCAAATAAAAGACATTGACAAAAGATATGGTGTACGGTAAAATGAAAGTGGCTAAATAAGATTAGCTTATGGCGATTATGTGTTTAGGTCTAAGACTGACACGCAAAAACACCCCTTGCAAGGTCGGAACTTGTAAGGGGCTTTTTATTGTGCTTTTGTCGGACGATTTTATCTGTCAAGCCACTTGCAAATATAGTAACTTAATACACTTGCTGCGACAGATATTAAAAAGGCGATTATGTAGTCCAAGATTAACACCTCCTTCCTGACGGAAGAAGCCGACTTGAACAGTATAACAAAAAAGCTTTATAAATTCAATAGGCTGCTATCATCAGAAAGGCATTTCATCATCATCGGACTTTGAGGGAGAAATGGCTGTTTCTGTTTTTTCTTTTGTTGAATCCTCGTTTGCTTTGGGTGTGAGATGAACAGCTTTAGTAAAATAATTTCCTCGTTCATTTTGATTTTTTAGAAATGCAAGCAAGTTAGTGAGAAACTTTTCGTCAATGGCGGCATCTCCCTCGAGTGTATCTTCGTTTACGACCTTACACACAATACCGCCTAATTCGATAAGACGTTTAGTTCTTTTTTTTCGCTCCTCTTTGGAATATTGAGCTCTTAATTTTTTCTCT
>JAFUUG010000244.1 GCA_017483905.1 Bacillota bacterium | reverse complement strand
CGCACTCTCAAAAACGCTGAAAGCACTCGGCGGCTATGATAAAGAGAGCAAGGGCAGCTTTGACGCAGGCATGATCTCCCTGCAAACAAAGTGCTACGCACTGATAAGCGATTTTGTCTATATGACCGATAAATACGGCCGCCCCTATGGCTGGGGCGTTGCCGAATACTCCACCCCCGAGACCCGCTTCGGCAGCGAATTCACGGATAAGGTATATAACAAAACCCCCGAAGAATCGTATAACAGGATATTTGAACATCTGAAATGGCTGTTCCCCGATACGGAGGATAGAATTATCAAGAAGTTTATTGGGTAAAAGCAGTTTATAAATATGCGATATTGTTTCAAACAAGTTATTGTTTTGTCGCCGCAGCTTCATGCATCGACTTGTATGAATCCGCAATATAGAGAACATTTCTTTCTTCGGTAGTTTTGTCTGCATTTATTATTTTTTCTTTGCACAGCAAAGTATACCGCTTTTGGCATTGTGAATAGTCCTTTTGATCTGAAAAAAGAGATGCGGGAGAGACGCTATCCGTAGGCATATCTACCGGAACAACCATGCATTCATTATCTCTGCCGACTTGAATTGCAAAAAACACAAAATGATTCTTATACCCTATCTGCAAACTGTTGTTTTTCAGCAGATAATCAGCCTTTATTCTTGTTGAGATTTTGGCCTGGATTGCATTTCTTTTATCCCAACCAAAGAAATCTGTACCTTTATCCAAATATTTTTCCAATTCTATCAGATCAAGTATGCGTATTTTGTATTTTTCATCAAAATGACCGCTTTTTAATATATCATTATATGTGATATTTTTTGATAAAATCTTTTTATATACAGCTTCGGGTCTTGCCGATAACGCATCAATATCTTTAAAATTATGCAAACCGGCCAAATGATAAAAATTATCTTTGTAAAAGTTCAATATTAAATTAATTGCCCGCTGCTTATAACCCAGTACAATACTGTACTTTGTGCCTATAAGTCTGCTATATGCCTGTGCCGCATCGTATAGTATATCCATTTTTTACTTCTCCGCAAATTAAAAGAGACCTTCATTACGAAGGTCTGATTTACCCTAATAAATGATAGTTTTCTTCGGCAGGGATGCCGTCCAAGCGTATGGGTGCTATCAAAACCTTGTAGCCCTCCACCGACACTATCTTGGTACAGCCTCGGTTTCACAGGGAAAGCACAAACCTCATGTGTCTGTGCATATAGTACAACGAAGCGTTGTCAGCCCGTTTACTAACACTATTATATGCTGATATTACACAAAAATCAACTGTAAAATCAGCCAACTTAAACAGACAATTTCTTTGTCTATAATTATATTATCATATACCCATATTATTGTCAAGTTTCGGTTTAAGGATTTCCCTAATTTTATATATACCCGTCTTTAGGATTTAGCACTACAAATTTTTAGAAACAACAACACAACATCTTTTGTATAAGTCAGTGTATTTACTGTCTTTTTTTATTCTAAAAAACTTGACAAAAAAAATTATTTT
>JAFUUG010000243.1 GCA_017483905.1 Bacillota bacterium | reverse complement strand
CTGCGGATCACACGCTTTGAGCATATCATAAATATAGTCATATCCTTTTTCTTTTGCGGCTTTTTCAAGTTCTTCCCTGTACGATCTTTCGGTATCTTCTTCTTCAAACTCTGTATCTTTAACAGCCGCATTTATATAAAATCCCGTTCCTCCGACTATCATAGGTATTTTGTTTCTTGAGTGTATATCATCTATGTATTTTTTTGCTCTTTTCTTAAATACACTTATATTATACTCTTCATCAGGATAGAATTCATCTATCAGATAATGATTTATCCCCTGCATTTCTTCTCTCTTTATTTTTGCCGTACCTATATCCATATATTTGTATACCTGCATAGAATCGGCGGAGATCACCTCTCCGCCGATAATTTTTGCAGTTTCCACAGATACAGCCGTTTTCCCGCAGGCAGTCGGTCCTGCAATAACGACTAATTTATTCATATCACTGCTCCATATTGTGTTTTACTCTGTCCCTTACTTCCGCAAGTTTGGCATTATTGAATCTGTCAAGTGTACCAACCAAGTATCCGGTGATCCTCCTTATTCTTTCAAAAGGTATACCGTCACTGTTTTCGTGTCTGCCGCAATGAGGGCATACATCATTTATGATCCCCGAATATCCGCATACCGGATCTCTGTCTACAGGATGATTTATCGAACCATATCCTATGCCGCTCTCTTTCATACATCTTATGATCCTTTCAAACGCTTCAAGATTCTGACTTGGATCTCCGTCAAGTTCAACATAAGATATATGCCCTGCATTTGTAAGTTCGTGATAAGGTGCTTCTATTCTTATTTTTTCAAGTGCACTGATCGGATAATACACAGGAACATGGAAAGAGTTTGTATAATACTCTCTGTCTGTGACGCCGTCTATTTCTCCGAAAAGTTTTTTATCCATTTTAACGAATCGTCCGCTTAATCCCTCCGCAGGTGTTGCAAGGAGCGAGAAATTAAGCTGTGTCTTTGCCGCTTCATCATCGACTCTTTTTCTCATGTGCTTGATTATCTTATATCCGAGTTTTCTTGCTTCTTCGCTTTCGCCGTGATGCTTTCCTATAAGCGCTTTAAGACATTCCGCAAGACCTATGAATCCTATCGATAGTGTACCGTGTTTAAGCACTTCTTCTATCGTATCTTCATAACCGAGTTTTTCGCTGCCTATCCATACCCCCTGTCCCATCAGGAAAGGAAAATTCTTAACTTTCTTTGAACACTGTATTTTAAATCTTGCAAGCAGCTGATCTATAACAAGATCTATCTTATTATCAAGTTCACCGAAGAACCAATCTATATCTCCATCGGCTCTCAGTGCTATTCTCGGAAGATTTATAGATGTAAAACTAAGATTTCCTCTTCCATATGTTATCTCATTGTTTTTATCATGTGTATTTCCTATAACTCTTGTGCGGCAGCCCATATATGATATTTCCGTTTCCGGATGTCCCTCTTTATAGTACTGAAGATTATAAGGTGCATCCTGAAAAGAGAAATTAGGGAAAAGTCGTTTTGCGCTTACCTTGCAGCTTAATTTAAAAAGATCGTAATTAGGGTCTTGCGGATTATAATTAACTCCCTCTTTTATTCTGAAAATATGAATAGGGAATATAGGAGTTTCTCCGTTTCCAAGTCCGGCTTCAAGTGCAAGAAGTACATTTTTTATTATCATTCGACCTTCGGGACTTGTATCCGTTCCGTAATTTATCGAAGAAAACGGTGTTTGCGCACCCGCCCTTGAATTCATAGTGTTAAGATTATGTATAAGAGCTTCCATAGCCTGATATGTAGCTCTGTCCGTTGCTTTCATCGTATTTTTATAAGATTTTTTCTGTATCTTTTCTATCAGCTTCTCATCATAGCCCATATCAGCAAGTATCTTCTTTTCTGCCTGCATATATTCATCTATATGTGACATTGAAAGTTCAATGCCCTCTGCTTTTATTTTTTCGTTTATCTCTTTTTCCATATCCGAAAAATCTTCTATATCACACATAAGTTCAAATCCTTTTGCAATATTGCTTTTGTATGTTTTTGCAAAAGTTTTCTTAACACCTATTGCAAGAGCGTAATCAAAATTCGGTATACTCTGTCCGCCGTGCTGGTCATTCTGATTTGATTGTATAGCAATACAGGTAAGAGCGGAATAACTTGCTATATCATTCGGCTCTCTGAGTATTCCGTGCCCCGTGCTGAATCCGTTACTGAATAATTTTATAAGGTCTATCTGACAGCAAGTCGTTGTCATAGTAAGGAAATCCATATCATGGATATGTATATCACCGTTCTGATGTGCTTCGCTGTGCTTAGGATCGAGAATAAACATTTTACAGAATTGCTTTGCACCCTCGCTTCCGTATTTAAGCATCGTTCCCATAGCTGTATCGCCGTTCACATTGGCATTTTCTCTCTTTATATCACTGTCTTTCGATTCGCTGAAAGTTATGTCATCATATATTTTCATAAGACTTGTATTCATTTCTCTTACACGATTTCTTTCCGCTCTGTAGAGAATATAAGCCTTTGCGACCTTAGGATGATTCTTTCTTATAAGTATATTTTCAACACAATCCTGCACCTGTTCCACAGTAGGTGTACCGGGGATAGTATTTATTACTTCATTTACGACATCTTCAGCTATCTTATTAAAATACTCATCACTTTTCAATTCCCCCGAAGCTTTGAACGCTTTTTTTATTGCATTGGCAATTTTATATATATCAAATTCAACTTCTCGTCCATCTCTTTTTATTATTTGTTTGAAAGTAATATTTATTTTTCTGTTTCCGACAGGAACTATTGTTTTCATCGGTTTACCTCCTCTGTATATTTAAAAAAATCCGAAAAAACACAATATATAGTCAACTTCAATAAAAATTATACTATATATAGTTATATTTGTAAATAGCAAATTTTAAAATTTTTCAAACATTTTTTCGTATAAAACCCGAAATTATGGTAATAATTGGTAATATAATTTTGAAAGGAGTCTGTATATATGAACACTTTAAAGCTGATCCACGATTTAAAAAGTTTAAAAAATTTTATTTTCATAACCTTAAAAAAAGATAAAATAATTCTTTTAGCCGCATTACTTTTAGGTCTTGCAGTCACTTTTCAATACTGCAAGATATATTCCAATAATACGCAAAATGATATTTCCGAAAATATCCTTCGCTTCCATATTCTTGCACAAAGTAACAGTGAAAACGATCAGTTACTTAAAATGAAAGTAAAAGAAAAAATTCTTCAAAAACTCGAACCGAAATTAAGAAATGCCTCTTCCAAGGAAGATCTTTTAAGAAAAGTGACACTCGATCTTAAGAATATAGAAAACTGGGGCAGAGAAACACTCCTTGAAGAAGGCTATGACCTTGCCGTAAAAGCTGAGCTTTGTAAAGACTATTTTCCCACAAAAAATTACGCCGATATATCCCTTCCAT